>CAIWVR010000087.1 GCA_903916165.1 uncultured Hyphomicrobiales bacterium
ATGGGACAGGCCTTCGGGTGCAGCAAGCAGGCACACCATGCGGATCTCGCCGGCGCCCGCCTGCCTCAGCCGGTCGACAGCAGCAACGGCGGAATTGCCAGTCGCCAGCATCGGATCGACAAGGATCACCAGCCGCTCGCTCAGGTCCTGCGGCGCCTTGAAATAATATTCCACGGCAGCCAGCGTCGACGGGTCACGATAAAGTCCGATATGCGCGACACGCGCCGAGGGCACCAGTTGCAGCATGCCATCGAGGAAGCCGACGCCGGCGCGCAGAATCGGCGCGAGCACGAGCTTCTTGCCCGCCAGGATCGGGGCCTGCATGTCGGTCAGCGGCGTGGTGATCGTCATGGTCGCGAGCGGCAGGTCGCGCGTCACCTCATAGCAAAGCAACATGCCGATCTCGTTCATCAAGGCGCGAAACGCACGCGTCGAGCAGCCGATGTCGCGCATCAGCGTGAGCTTGTGCTGCAGCAGCGGATGATCGACGCAATGAACGCCCTGCATGATCCTGCCCTCAAAATGCACCTGCAATTGCCACGATATTCTCGCACGGACCGCGCTGCTTCGTCGATGACCGAAGCGCGCCCCGAAGCTTTACTTATCTGACGCCGCGCGCATGATCGGTGCCCATTTGTCGATTTCTGCCGTGACGAAAGCTCTCAATCCTTCGGGCGTACGGCTTTCCTTTTTCGGAATGATGGCACCAATGCCTTCGAGCTTGGCGCGCGTGGCGGGATCCTCAAGCGCGGCATTCACCGCGGCACCGAGCCTCTCGACGATCTCGCGCGGCGTGCCCCTGGGCGCAAACATCGCGTTCCAGCCTGACGCCTGATAGGCGGGCAGCCCAGCCTCGATGGTCGTCGGCACGTCGGGCAGCACCGGCGCGCGCTCGGGCTGGGCAATTGCGAGCGCACGGATATTGCCGGCGCGCACCTGTGGCGACAGATGCGGGATCTGGTCGCAGAGGAAATCATACTGCCCGGAGACAATATCGTTTAGCGCCGGGCCCGAGCCCTGATAGGCGACCATCGGTGAGCGCGCACCGATCAACGCCGTGAAGAACATGCACGCCACATGCGAGGTCGAGCCGACGCCGCCATGACCATTGTTGTATTTTTGTGGATCGGCCTTCATCATCGAGATGAACTCGCCCAGCGTCTTGCCCGGAAAATCCTTGCGCACGAGAATGGCGATCGGCGTATCCGAGAGCTGGCTGATGTGCTCGAAATCATTCACCGGATCATAGGCGAGCTTGGGATAAAGGCCGACACTGGCGGCATGGGTGCCCATCTGCCCGACGAGAAGCGTGTAGCCGTTGGGCTCGGCGCGGGCCGCACGGAGTGAGCCTGTGGTGCCGCCGGCACCTGCCGAATTTTCGATGACGAGCTGCTGCCCCAGGGTCTTAGACATGTGCTCGGCGACAATTCGCCCGACGACATCGGTGTTGCCGCCCGGCGCATAGGGCACGATCACATTGATCGGCCGCGACGGATAGGTCTGCGCGAGAGCAGGCGCCGCGAGCAGCGCGCCGAGAATAAAACCTGCGAGGCGAATACGAATGTTGCTCATTTCAAGCTCCTTTTGGTTCGTCATTGCGAGGAGCGAAGCGACGCGGCAATCCATCTTCGGGCATCGGGAAAGATGGATTGCTTCGTCGCTTTGCTCCTCGCAATGACGGCTGAAAGATTACGGCAGATACACACCGCCATTCACATGGATGGTCTGGCCGGTGATGTAGCGCCCGTTCGGGCCTGCCAGATGACGCACCATGGCAGCCACTTCTTCCGGCTGTCCGCGGCGACCAAGCAGGGTCGTGTGCTTCTTGTGGTGTTCGGGTTCCAGCGGCGATGAACCGCCGCGCTGCGTTGCGATGAGCCCCGGCGAGACGAGATTGACCGTGATCTGCGCCTCTGCCAGATCCTGCGCCAGCGCCTTGGTGAGGCCGTCGAGTCCGGCTTTCGCGGCCACCACATGGGGACGGTTTTTCGCGCCGGTATAGGCGGTGAGGCCGCCGATGTTGATGATCGCTCCAGCGTCGCTCGCCTTCAGCAACGGCAGAGCCGCCTGCACGGTGAAGAAAGCGCCGTCGAGATTGACGGCAAGCACCTTCCTCCATTCAGCAGACGTGATCTCCTCGATCGGCGTCTCCGCGCGCAGCGCAGCATTATTGACCAGCACGTCGAGGCGGCCGAACGCTGCCTTCACGGCAGCGATCATGTCGGCAATGGAAGCTGCGTCGGTGATGTCGGCGAGAATGACCTGTGCACGCACACCCTTCGCCCGCGCCAGGGCGGCGGTCTCTTCCAGACCGTCGCGATCTGCACGCGCGACCAGCGCCACATTGGCACCGGCATCGGCCAGTGCCAGCGCGATGGCCCGACCAATGTTGCGCGCGGCACCGGTGATCAGCGCGGTTTTGCCTTGCATGTCCTGCATGGGCGTTTCCTCAGGTGATGGGGCCGGACGCTTGGCGCGCCTCGGCCCCGGAATGGTTCAGATCGAATCGTAGACCATGGCGTCCGACAGGGCCGTCGCATTGCTCATGGTCTCGAGCGTCCTGACCATGTCGAGCAGGCGCGCCTGCGCCGCGTCGTCGATGGCACCTTCCGCACACATGCGGAACTTGCCCTCGAGATCGGCATCGCTGATCGGGTTCAGCGGGCCACCGCGATAGCGCTCGTCAGCCCATTCGACCAAGGTGCGGCCGTCCTTCGTCGTGACTTCAATCCGCGAGCGAATGAGGTCGTAACCCTTGGCGTCGATCTCGGCGTCGAGATGCACCGAGGTGCGGCGCTGCAGATCCTGCATCTGCTCGCCCGCGACGAAGGCATCCATGAATTCGTGATGGCTCGCGCGGCGCTTGATCGCGATCATGCACAGCAGCGCCGGCATCGAGAACTTCGCCTGCAGATGGTTGACGGCGACCGGATAGCGGATCGGCTCGATGATGTTCTTGCCCGCATAAAAACGGATCTCGACGATCTCTTCCGGCTTCAGGTCATGCTTGGTGACAAGCGCCATCATTGCGTCCATCGACTGATGGGTGAGAATGCCCGACGGATATGGCTTGATGGACACGCCCGGTTCGATGATCGTCAGCTGCTTGCCAAAACCCTGTGCGAACTTGGACTCGGTCGCGCCCTCGCCCATCACGGCAAAGAAACCCCACGGGCCATCGAGCGCGGCCGGATCGGCCGTGAAGCCTTTGGCCGCGAGCAGCGCGGCGGTGACGCCGTTCTCGGCGGCGCGGCCGACATGCAGCGGCTTGGTCATCGTGCCGAAATTGCAGCGGATGCCGGCGGCGAAGGACGCCGCAATGCCCAGCGCATGCGCAAGCGTCTCGCCCTTCAGGCCGAGCAGCTTGGCGGCCGTGGCGGCAGCACCAAAGGTGCCGACCGTGCCCGAGGTGTGATGGCCGCGGCGGTAATGCACCGGCTTCATCCATTCGGAAATCTTGCACTCGACCTCGAAGCCCGTCTGGAAAGCCGTCATGAACTGCTTGCCGTCGACATTGCCGAGCTTCTGAGACATGACCAGAGCGGCGGTGAGCGGCGGGCATGAGGGATGCGTCAGCAGACCGTAGACATGGGCAGGATCATGCGACACCTGCGTGTCATCCCAATCATGCGCGTGACCGGCGGTGGCGAGCACACGCGCGGCAAGCGCGGCGGGGGCCTTCTTGCGGCCGGCGGCGATGACAAAGGCGTCTTCGCGTCCGCCCGTCTCGACGGCATCGCGCGCCAGCATCTGCACGGAATGTTCGAGACCTCCCGCAAGATAAAGGCCCAAAGTGTCGATCATGCAGCGCTTGCCGACGCGCAGCGCTTCAGCCGGGAGATCCGTGTAGGTCACATTCTCGATAAAGCTGATCGCCTCGGCTGTGACCTGATGCTTCGTGCTCATTTGGAAACCTTCTGTTCTTCGGTTTGGGTGAGGCGCTCGCGCGCCCGCATGACGTGATTGAAATGCGCTACATGAGCGCGCTCCGGATCTTTCGCTTCGATGGCCTCGACCATCTCGCGATGTTCACTGTTAGAAATCGCCAACCCGCCGCCCTGGACAAGGCTGCGCGTGCGGAAGAGATGCAGCAATTTCACGAGATCCCGGTAATGGCTGGCAAGCACCGGATTACCGGAATGGTCGATGATAAATTCGTGCAATGCGAGATTGAGCGGGTAATAGGCGTCGAAATCCCTCTGCCTTGCCGCGCTCTCCATATCGCCGATGAGGCGCTTCAGGGCGGACACTTCATCCAACGACAGGCGCTGCGCGCAGAGGCGTCCGGCAAGACCAAACAGCGCCGCGCGCACAGCATAAATGTCGCAGGCCTCACTCAGGGAGATCGAGCGCACGAAGACACCGCGATTGGGTTTCAGCTCGACGAGCCCGCCCGCCTCCAGTGAGCGGAGCGCTTCACGGATGGGGCCGCGGCTGACGCCGAGCCGCAGCGCGAGCTGGTTCTCGTTGATCCTGTCTCCAGCCGCAATCTCGCCAGCCATGATCAGGCGCTCGACCTCGGCTTCAATAAGAAGCGCGAGCGAGCGGGACTTGATCGGGGCAACATTTGCGAGAACGGAGGACATCAGGGCATCCATTTTCTGTTCGTCATTGCGAGGAGCGAAGCGACGCGGCAATCCATCTTGGCCCCACGCGCGGCTTCTGGATTGCTTCGCTTCGCTCGCAATGACGGGTCAATGTCGCAAGTCGCGCAGTCGCTTGGGGCCTGCCGTTTCGAACAGCCCCGTCACCACACCGCGCGCGACATCCGCATCGGCCGCCACCCAGCCGCCGTAGATCGCATTGTCGACGAATTTGGTTTCGAGATCGCCAAGCGACATCGGCGCAGCCTTGCCGCCGCGCATGAAGCCCTGCTTCACCTCGCGCACCTCGCCATTTTTCAGTGTCGCGCGCAAATGGCCGATGAACTGGTCCGGATAGGGATCGTCCGGGTTGATGGCATAGGAGATCTTTCCGGCCAGCGCCCGCACACGCGGATCGTGGATGCTTTCCTCGGTGAACTGGCCAAGGCCCGCCTTGCCCTCGAGAAAACCGAGCGCCATGCAGACCGGGGTCGAAAATTTCGCGGCATAGGGCGTCTTGGGATTGTGCTTGACGTTCAGCGGCTCCCACAGGCGATGCACCGTGCCCTCGCCGACATCGCACTGGATCGCCAC
>CAIWVR010000088.1 GCA_903916165.1 uncultured Hyphomicrobiales bacterium
GCGAACTGGAATCGACGTCCAGGGCCTCGGCGACGCTTTGCGGCGTGCGCCCGTTGGTATCGCGGGCTGCAGCCTGGCAGCACGCCTCGACGATGCGGGCTATGTCCATAAAACCGATCTGCCGGGCCAAAAAAGCTTCGACCGCAATCTCGTTGGCTGCATTAAGCACAGTTGGCATCGCGCCGCCCTGCTCCAGCGCAGCCATGGCGACACTGAGGGCGGGAAAACGCCCGAAGTCCGGCTTCTCGAAAGAGAGCGTTGCAATCGCGGCAAGATCAAGACGGCGCGCGGCTGTGGGCACACGCGCCGGAAATCCGAGGCAATGGGCGATCGGCACCTTCATGTCCGGACAGGCGAGACCGGCCACAACGGCACCGTCGGCAAAGGAGACCAGACCATGGACGATGGATTGCGGGTGCACCAGCACACCGAGCTTATGCGCCGGAATGCCGAAAATGTGGTGGGCCTCGATCAATTCGAGCCCCTTGTTCATCAGGCTCGCCGAATCAATGGTCACTTTCGGTCCCATCGACCAATTGGGATGGGCCAGCGCCTGCTCCGGGGTCGCGGCAGCAATGGCCTCGGCGCTCCAGGTCCGAAACGGACCACCTGACGCGGTCAGGATCATCTCTTCGACGTCCTCGGCCGTGTTGGAGCCGAGCGCCTGGAAGATCGCATTGTGCTCGCTGTCCATCGGCAGGATGCGCGTTCCGGCCTGCGCGGCGGTGCGCATGAACAGGTCGCCGGCGCAGACAAGGCATTCCTTGTTGGCGAGCGCGACCTGGCGGCCAGCAGCCAGCGCTGCATGGGTCGGGCCGACACCGGCCGCCCCGGAAATCGCGGCGACGACGAGGTCACTCTCCCGCAACGCCGCAGCTTCAACCGCCTGGGGTCCCGCAGCAGCCTCGATGCCATGACCCGCGAGGCCAGCTTTCAGATCGCCATAAGCGGCCGGGTCGGATACGGCCGCAAACCGCGCGCCGAGCCGAATCGCCATGCGCGCCAGAGACGCGCCGTCGCGACCGCCCGCCACCGCCGCCACGACGAAGCCACCGGGCGCGCCCTCGATCACGTCGGCCGTTGACCGGCCGATCGAGCCTGTCGCACCCAGGATCACGAGACGGCGTGGCGCAACAGCCGCAGGGGCTATCCGCACTTCACGTTCCGCCAGAAGTTGAGGATGCATGCCGCTGAAACTCTTTCTACCAGACGAACAGGCCATTGCCCGGTGCGACCGCGCCTGCGCGCAGTCCCCCGAGAATGGCCGCGAAGATGGCGGCGGCGATAAAGCCGTCAAGACGATCCATGACGCCACCATGGCCCGGAATGAGACAGCTGGAATCCTTGCGCCCATAGCGCCGCTTCATCGACGATTCAAACAGGTCGCCGCCCTGTGCCAAGGCTCCGGTTACCAACCCGAGCAGCAGGACCGGACCAATGGCCAGAGGTGCCGACATCGCCCAGAGCCCGACCAGGCCCAGCACAGAACCCGATGTGATTCCCACGATGAACCCGGCCCATGTTTTGGACGGCGACACGCGCGGCCAGAGCTTGGGGCCCCCAATCAGGCGGCCACCGAAATAGGCCATGATGTCAGTGCCCCAGACAATGGCGAACAGCCAAAGAATGGCCTCGACACCGTTGAAGATCGACATCCGCAGCAGGACCACGGCCAGGACAAGTGCACCCGCATAAAGGATGCCTACGGCATTCCAGATACGGGTCGGACCGGGCACAAAAAACAAGGTGGCGAAGGTGCCGACCAACAACATGACGAGCGCGGCGTCGCGCGCGCCCAGCGCGGCGAGTCCGGCCACCAGCGCAATCACGGCTCCGCCGCCCAACATTCGGATCTGTTGGCGGGGACCGCCGGTCATCCGCTGCCATTCCCAATGTACGGCGACCGCCGCCACAAGCCAGAAGGCGACAAAGGTGAACCCACCCACATAAAGGGCGGAGAGCGACAGAATGATCATCACCACGCCCGACACAAGGCGCGGAACGAGGTCGCCGAGCATGGAGGCAATCTTTGCCACGACATTTCCGTTGGTTGCGGGCCCGTCTGTCATGAGGCTGACATCACGTCACGTCTGAGAAGGCCACCAAACCGGCGTTCGCGCGCGCCATATTGTGCGAGGGCCCCCTCGAGCGCAGCGTGATCAAAGTCCGGCCAGTGGATCGGCAGAAAGACAAGCTCGGCATAGGCGGCCTGCCACATCAGGAAGTTGGACAGGCGCTGCTCGCCCGAGGTGCGAATGATGAGATCCGGATCGGGCAGGTCAGCCGTGTAAAGCGCGGCACTGATCGCCGCAGGATCGATGGACGCAGGATCAATCTCGCCTTTCAGGGCGCGCAGCGCCAACGTTCTGGCTGCCTGCGCAATTTCCTGACGCCCGCCATAATTGAAGGCGATGACCAGAGTCAGTCCGGTGTTTTCGACGGTCAGGTCCTGCGCTTCGTCCAGCAGGCTACACAGGTCAGCCGACAGGCCATCGCGCGAGCCGATGACGCGCACGCGCACCATCTGCCTGTGGAGCTCGGCCAGATCCTTGCGGATGAAGCGTTTCAGCAATCCCATAAGGTCCTGGACCTCCTGGGGCGGACGCGACCAGTTCTCGGACGAGAATGCATAGAGCGTCAGATAGGCAATGCCGAGGTCGATGGCAGCGCGCACCGTGCGGCGGACGGCTTCAACGCCCCGTCGATGCCCCTCGATGCGCGGCAAGGACCGTGCGGATGCCCAGCGGCCGTTGCCATCCATGATGATCCCGACATGTCTGGGAAAGTCCTGGCGCAGCTGATCGATGCTCGATGACATTTGGCGCTTATCCAAGACGGGATCCATGAAACGACTCCAGGCTGGCACGACCGCGCCATTAAACCTGCATGATTTCCTTTTCCTTCCCGACCAACACCTGATCGACTTCGGAAATATGTGCGTCGGTGATCTTCTGAACTTCGCCGGCCTGACGCTTCTCGTCGTCCTCGCTGATCGCTTTGTCCTTCAGAAGCTTCTTGAGGATGTCGATGCCATCACGACGGACATGGCGGACGGCGACGCGCGCTTCCTCGGAATATTTATGCGCAACCTTCACCAGCTCCTTGCGGCGCTGCTCGTTCAGCTCGGGGATGCGGATGCGCAGCACCTGGCCTTCGATGTTCGGGCTGAGGCCGAGATTGGAATCGCGGATCGCCTTTTCAACGGCATTGACCATGCTCTTGTCCCAGACCTGCACGGAAATCATCCGCGGCTCGGGAATGGAGATCGTGGCCACCTGTGAGAGTGGCATGGACGAGCCATAGGCATGGACAATGACCGGCTCCACCAGCGCAGCTGAGGCGCGTCCCGTACGCAGGCCATTCAGTTCATGCCTCAGGGCACCGATGGCCCCCTGCATGCGCCGTTTCAGGTCGGCCAGATCGAATTGTTCACTCATGACGATTCCCTGTCGAATTAGTTTCACGTCCCGCCGCGCCTGCCGTCTGCCCTCGCAGTCTGGCGCGATCAGGGCGTGACGATGGTCGCGGGGTTGCGGCCCTCAAGCGCACCAAGGATTGCCCCCGGCTCACCAATCGAGAACACGATTATCGGAATCCGGTTCTCCCGGGCAAGAGCGAAGGCGGCAGTATCCATCACGGCGAGATTTTTCGAAATGGCCTCGTCATGGGTCAGCGTGTCGTAGCGGGTCGCGGTCGGGTCCTTTTTAGGATCCGCCGTATAGACACCATCGACCTGCGTCGCCTTCATCACGGCATCGGCCGAAAGCTCGGCGGCGCGCAGCGCCGCGCCCGTGTCGGTGGTGAAAAAGGGATTGCCGGTGCCGCCCGCCAGCACGATGACGCGCGCCTTGCCGAGGTGGTTCAGCGCCGCCTGGCGCGAATAAGGCTGGCAGACGGACGGCATAGGGACGGCCGAGAGCGCGCGCGCCGCACGTCCCTCGCCCTCGATCGCCTGCTCGAGTGCCAGCGCATTCATCACAGTCGCCAGCATGCCGATGGAATCGGCGCGGGCACGCTCGATGCCCTTGTCTGCACCCTGGATGCCGCGGAAGAAATTACCGCCGCCCACGACGACACCGATCTCGACGCCGGTGGCCGCCGCAGCGGCAAGATCGGCGGCGATCCGCTGGACAGTTTCTTCGTGCAGGCCATGCGTGAGCGGCCCCATCAGGGCCTCACCCGACAGCTTCACGATCACGCGTTTCCAAGGGAAGAGCCTCTGGGCGGGAACGGACATGGAGCCTCCTCGGGACGGGTACGGTTTCTGACGGGCGTCAAAGTCAAGCCGCGATCCTCTCTAGAGCGAATCGCAGTCCGCCGCCAGTTCAACTGGTCGACTCATAAAAAAGGCGGCCCGAAGGCCGCCCTCAATTCAAGCGGGGGCGTGTCAGCCCTTGCTCATCGACGCGACTTCGGCCGCGAAGTCGGCTTCCTGCTTCTGGATGCCTTCACCCAGCGCATAGCGGACAAAACCCTTGAGCACGACCGGCGCACCGGCCGCCTTGGCGGCTTCGGTGACGACCTGCGAGACCGTCTTGGACGGCTCGTGGATGAAGGCCTGATCGAGCAGGCAGACTTCCTTAAAGTAAGACTTCAGGCCCGATTCGACGATTTTCTCGAGCACGTTGGCAGGCTTACCAACATTCTTCTCGCGCAACACATTCTTCTCGCGCTCAACAATGGCTGGGTCCATCTGCGAACCTTCGAGCGCCAGCGGCGAGGCGGCTGCAACATGCATGGCGATCTTGCGGCCGAGGTCGGCGAGGACGTCGCCATCTCCGGTCGATTCAAGCGCGACGATGACACCGATCTTGCCGAGGCCGTCGCTGACGGCGTTGTGCACATAGGAACCAACCTTGCCGGCGGTCACGTCAAGAACGGCGGCACGGCGCAGCGTCATATTCTCGCCGATCGTGGCGATGGCATTGGCGATGGCGTCGGCAACATTGCCGCCAGCCGGATAGGCGGCGCTTTTCAGCGCCTCGGCATCGGCATTGCCGGTCGCGACGACAACAGAGGCGATGGCCTTTGTGAGCGCCTGGAAGTCGCTGTTGCGGGCGACGAAATCGGTCTCGGAATTGACTTCGACAACCACGCCGCGCGTGCCTTCGATAGCGACAGCGACCAAGCCCTCAGCGGCGATGCGGTCAGACTTTTTGGCAGCCTTGGAAAGACCCTTCTTGCGCAGCCAGTCAATCGCGGCCTCGATCTCACCGGCCGTCTCGTTCAGCGCGGACTTGCAGTCCATCATGCCGGCGCCGGTCCTCTCACGAAGATCCTTCACCATCGCGGCAGTGATAATCGCCATGGGTATCGTCCTTTCTCAGGCGTCGCCCCGGGCCCCTGCCCCGGCGATCGCATTATGCGCTTCAAGCGGAAATTGATGACGTTTCGACGAAACGACAACGGCGGGCTCTCGGGCCCGCCGTCACCGGTTGCTGTAAAGCCGACTGGATCAGGCGGAGATCAGCGCGCGGGCCTGGTTGATCCAGCCGTCACGGTCGATGCGGCCGCTCAGCTTCAGGTCAGCGTCGACCTTGATCATGTCTTCAGGCGTCATCGCGGCAACCTGCCAGTAATGGAACAGGCCAGCATCGTTCAGCTTCTTCACGATCTGCGGACCAACACCCTGCAGCTTGGCAAGATCGTCGGGCGCGCCGCGGGGAGCCGTCAGCAGTTCGAAGGGGGCGCCTTCGTAATCTCCGACTGGTGCCGCTTCGACGACCGGGGCGATCTGGAGAGCTTCCTCGACCGGCGCGTCGAACGAGCCGACGTCAATGCCAGCCGAACCCTGGCTGCGCGAAATGCCGTCGATCGCGGCGCGGGCGATGAGGTCGCAATACAGCGCAATGGCGCGGCCGGCGTCGTCATTGCCCGGAACCGGGAAGGTAATGCCCTGCGGATCGCAGTTCGTGTCGAGGATGGCGGCGACCGGGATGTTGAGGCGGTTCGCCTCCTTGATCGCCAGCTGCTCCTTGTTGGTGTCGATGACGAAGATCAGGTCGGGCGTGCCGCCCATGTCCTTGATGCCGCCAAGAGCCTTTTCCAGCTTCTCGCGCTCACGCGACAGGAGCAGACGCTCCTTCTTGGTGAGGCCTGAGGCGCCAGCCGAGAGCTGCTCGTCGAGCTTGCGCAGGCGCTGGATCGAGCCGGAGATGGTCTTCCAGTTGGTCAGCATGCCGCCGAGCCAACGCGAGTTGATGTAATACTGGGCCGAACGCTTGGCAGCGTCGGCGATCTGGTCAGCCGCCTGGCGCTTGGTGCCGACGAACAGCACGCGACCACCGCGGGCGACCGTGTCCGACACGGCCTTCAACGCCTGATGCAGCAGCGGAACGGACTGCGCGAGGTCGATGATGTGGATGTTGTTGCGTGTGCCGAAGATGAAGGGGGCCATCTTCGGGTTCCAGCGGTGCGACTGGTGGCCGAAATGAGCGCCGGCTTCGAGCAGCGTACGCATGGAAAATTCGGGAAGCGCCATGATCTGTATTCTCCGGTTGAACCTCGGCGGAGGATTTGGGCCGGCTGGAAGCCGAACCACCGGAGCGAACCCTTGAAGCAGGGACGCAACAACTCCGCCTGTGGAATGGGCGCGCTTATAGGCGAGCTTGCCAGAGGACGCAAGGTGGGATCGGGAAAATCAGCTATCTCACGTGCAGACGCGTCAGGCTTTTCAGCAGATCCGCTGTCCGGTAGGGCTTGGCCAGAAAGATCGACCCCGGCACGGCGCGATGGGGCGCGAGTTCGTTGCCAGAAGCGTAAACCACGCCAAGTTCAGGGGCCAGGATTCGCGCGCGCTCGGCCAGGTCCCAGCCGTCCAGCTGGCCAGGCATGCGAATGTCGGTAAACAGGATACGAACCTCTTCGCCACAGCTGTAGCGGCGGCGCAGAAGGCTCAGGGCCTCGTCGGCAGACTTGGCTTCCAGGTCATCGAATCCGGCATCCTCAAGATCCATGCCCACGATTTCGCGCACGATCTGCTCGTCCTCCACCACGAGAACCATCGATTTGCCGCCCTCACTCGTCAATTCCATAGGCCTGAAACCCCGCACCTCCGGCAGATGAACTCCCGCACGACAGGAGCACCTCTCTTACGCACCCAACCGGGCAGCAGGCCAGTGCGACGGCGTCACATGGCCGTGACGACATCTAGACATGCTCAACCGACACGACCCCCGGGATCGACTTGATGGCACCGGCGATCTGCGGCGAAATCTGGAACCGGCCCGGCAATTTCACCTCGACCTCTCCGCGGTCGCGATCAAGCATCAGCACCAGCGACACCTCGCCTTCGCCGCGTTGCGTGAGGCGGGCCTGCAGGGAGGTCAGCGGCGCGGGGTCACGCATGAAGATGCGCAGGCCCTGCTGGACGCGATGTGCCGCCTGCTCAAGAGGCTCGACGCCGATGATGCGCGCCCGCACATCCTCACCCTCGACATTGGCCTGCAGGCTGACAAGGACGGCGGCACCCTTCTCCAGAAGATCGCGGAACTGGTTCAGTCCTTCCTGGAACATGATGGCTTCATATTGCCCCGACTGGTCTGACAGGGTCACGATCCCCATCTTGTTGCCGGATTTGGTGCGCCGTTCGGACCGGTCGAGCACCGTCGCCGCAAGCCGCGCGGCGGAGGCACCCTGCTTCACGGCGCGCGCGAAATCAGTCCAGCGCTCAACGCGCAGCTTTTTGAGGACATGCGCATAATCGTCGAGCGGATGGCCGGACAGGAAGAAACCGACAGCTTCGAATTCACGGCGCAGGCGCTCGGCCGCAGGCCAGGCAGCCGCCGGCGGGATGTTGAGCTTTTCGGGTTCTGCATGGGTGCCGCCAAAGAGTGAATCCTGCCCGCCGGCGCGATCATGCTGGACCCGGTTGGCCACCGCCATCAGCGGCTCGACGGCCGCGAAGGCCCGGGCGCGCTCGGGCTCCAGTTCGTCGAAGGCACCCGCGCAGACGAGGCTCTCGAGCACGCGCTTGTTGACGTCGCGCGGATTGA
>CAIWVR010000089.1 GCA_903916165.1 uncultured Hyphomicrobiales bacterium
GCATAACCTCCCGCCGTCATTGCGAGGAGCGCAAGCGACGAAGCAATCCAGAATCCCGACATCTCGAAGAATAGACCTGTGCAACAGGCACTTATGGTTATCGTGCCCCATGCGTGCCTGGATTGCTTCGCTCCGCTCGCAATGACGGCGAAGAGTTATGCAAAGGTCTCCCCGGGGAGCAGCGGGTGCGCCCGCCCCTACTGCGCCTTGATGTTCCCCTTCTTGATCGCCTCCGACCAGCGCGCGGTTTCCTTCACGGTGAAGGCACCGAGGGCGTCGGGCGTATCCTGTCCGGGTCCGGGCACTTCGGAGGCCAGATCCGAAATGCGCTTGCGCAGCGCGGGGTCCTTATAGGCGGCGCTCATCGTGCCGACGAGTTTGGCGACCGCCGGTTTCGGCGTGCCGGCAATGGCATACATGGCAGTGGCAGCGGTGACCTCGAACCCCTGCAGGCCAGCCTCCGCCGCGGTCGGCACCTCCGGCAGGCCCGGGAAGCGCGTCGCCTGCGCCACCGCCAGCACGCGCACCGTGCCGCCCTGGTACTGGCCCATCATGTTCAGGCCCTGGTCGCACATGAAGTCCAGCGTTCCCGCGACCAGATCGTTCAGCGCCGGCCCGGTGCCACGATAGGGCACATGGACGATGTCGACGCCCGCCTGCTGGCCAAACAGCACGCAGGCGAGATGCGTCGCCGATCCGCCCCCGGCCGATCCATAATTCAGCTTGCCGGGATTGGTCTTGGCATAGGCGATGAAGTCTTTCAGGCTCGCCGTCGGCAAGTCCTTGCGCACGACCATGTAATGAGCCGCGAAGGCAAGCGTGCCGATCGGCTCGAAATTCTTCACCGGATCATATTGTGCCGACGGATAGAGCGCCGGTCCCGCCACATGCGGCGCGACATTATGGACGAAGATCGTGTAGCCGTCGGGCGCGGCGCGGGCGGCGCGCAGGGCACCGGTCGTGCCACCGGCACCGGCGGCATTCTCGATCACGAATTGCTGGCCGAGCACGCGCGAAAAATACTCGCCGTAAATGCGCGCTGCGACGTCAGTCGGCCCGCCAGCGGCAAAGGGCACGACAATTGTGACGGGTTTTGTCGGATAATCCTGCGCCTGGGCGATCGACAGACCCGCAAGCGTTGCGGCAAACGCAAGAAGCGTGCGCATTGACATGAGTATTTCCTCCGGCCGACGCCCACCCGATCTGCGCCGGAGGGCTTGAAGATGAGCGTAGCTTGGAGGAAGGTTGACGAAAAGCAAGACTTTGGGCGCAGCGGGTCACAATCAGGACAGCAGCAAGCGCACCCCGTCATGGCCTGCCACGCGCCCGTCGATCAGGTCTCCCGGCACCGCGCCCGGCATGGTGACAGGCGTGAAATCTTCCGCCCGCCCGATCCCCCCGCGCTCGACAAGGACGCGAATCTCGCGTCCCGCCTGCGCCTCGAGATGCCCGCCAAACGCCTGCACACCGCGTGCCCGCAAGACCCGCGCGCGGGTCCTGATAGCCTCGTGCGGGGTCTGCGGCATACGTGCCGCAGGCGTTCCAGGGCGGGGCGAGAACGGGAAAACATGCAGATGCGTCAGTCCGCAGGCGTCGACCAGATCGAGCGTGCGGGAAAACATGTCGTCGGTCTCGGTCGGGAAGCCCGCGATGAAATCTGCGCCGAAAACAATATCGGGCCGCAGCGCGCGCACCTGCGCGCAAAAGGCGATCGCCTCGTCGCGCGTGTGGCGGCGCTTCATGCGCTTCAGGATCATGTCGTCGCCCGCCTGCAGTGAGAGATGCAGGTGCGGCATGAAGCGCGGCTCCTGGGCCAGCACATCGAACAGGTCGGCGTCGGCCTCGATGCAATCGATCGACGACACCCGCAGCCGCTCCAGTTCAGGCACATGCCGCAGGATCTGTTTCACCAATGTGCCAAACGAGGGTGCGCCTGGCAGATCGTGCCCCCATGAGGTGATGTCGACGCCCGTCAGCACCGCCTCGCGATAGCCGTTGGCGCAGAGTTTGCGGATCTGCGCGACGACGTCGCCAGCCGGTGCCGAGCGCGACGGACCGCGTCCGAACGGAATGATGCAGAAGGTGCAGCGATGATCGCAGCCGTTCTGGACCTCGACGAAAGCGCGCGTATGGCCCTCGATGGCGTCGACTGCGCCGGCGACGAAATGATGCGCCGTCTCGGGCAGCGCAAAGGCGTCGTTGACGCGCGCCCGCGTGAGATCGGCCCAGATTTCCGGGCGCGCCTTGTCGGCATTGCCGATGACCGCGCCGACCTCGGGCATGTCGCGAAAGGCCTGCGGATCAATCTGCGCCGCACAGCCGGTGACCACGATCCGCGCCCCGGGCCTTTCACGCCCGGCGCGACGGATGGCCTGGCGCGCCTGTTTCACCGCTTCCTGCGTCACGGCGCAGGTGTTGAAGACGATTGTGTCGGAATGGCCCGCGTCCTCGGCGGCGCGGCGCACCGCCTCCGATTCGACGGCGTTCAGACGGCAGCCGAAGGTGACGACATCGACCCTGACCGGATTGGTCACGCGGCACCCTGAAAGAGATCGGGCGCGAAAACACCTTCGAATTCGAGCTCCACCGGGCCAGTCATGAGCACGTGGCCGTCGCTCTCGCGCCAGTCGATCAACAGGTCACCGCCCGGCAGCGTCACGCGCACCGCGCGCTGCGTGAGTCCAAGCCGTGCGGCGCAGACCACAGCGGCGCAGGCGGCCGAGCCGCAGGCCTGTGTCAGGCCGACACCGCGCTCCCAGACCTTCAGCTCGATATGATCGCGCGCGGCGACCCGCGCCAGCGAAATATTGGCGCGGGCGGGGAACATAGCGTGATGTTCCAAACGCGGACCATGGGCCGCGAGATCATGCGCCGCAATGTCATCGACGAAGAAGATGGCGTGCGGATTGCCCATATTGGCGACCGCCGGATGCGTCAGCGCCGGGACGTCGAAATCCAGTGCAACGCGGCGCGTGTCAGCAATATCGTCGCGCAAGGGAATGTCGCGCGCGCCCAGCAGCGGCTCGCCCATGTCGACGGTGAAGGACAGCGCCCCCTCGCGACGGCATTCGAGCAGCCCGCGCACGGTCTCGACTTGGATCATGTCGCGCGCATCCGCGCGCATCAGCAGCCAGGCGACGCAGCGCGTGCCATTGCCGCAGGCACCGCTTTCGCTGCCGTCATTGTTGAGGATGCGCACGAAAGCGTCAGTGCCCGGCGTCCGCGCGTCGTGCAGCACCATGAGCTGGTCATAAGCCAGTCCCGGCGCGCGATGAATGGCGCGCGCCTCAGCTGAACTCACCGCACATGGCGTGTCCCGCAGATCGAGAAGGATGATCTCGTTGCCAAGCCCGTTCATCTTGAAGAAGGGCCGGCCGGCAAGCTTGCTCATGGCACCCCGCGCTGGTCTGGACGGCGACGCTTATAGGCCCAAAGCCAAGGCGACGCCAGCTTTCGCCATGCCCGGCAAGTTGGGGCCGACGCCGGCGTTGACGTCCAGCCCGCCGTTTCGTGCCATTATGGAATCGTGACGTTCAAGCGACTTGGCTAATGGCATGCATTTACCCCATATGGGGAGAATGATTTGCGTGGCACCGTTTGAATCGGTGGCCGCCCGCGGAGCCGCAAAATGATGA
>CAIWVR010000090.1 GCA_903916165.1 uncultured Hyphomicrobiales bacterium
CGTCAATCTCACCGGCGCGTTTTTGTGCATGCGCGCGGCATTCCGCTTGATGAGGGTGCAATCTCCGATGGGCGGGCGCATCATCAACAACGGCTCCATCTCGGCCCATACGCCGCGCGAGAATTCGGCACCCTATAGCGCAACCAAGCACGCCATCACCGGGCTGACGAAATCCGGCGCGCTCGACGGGCGCAAATATGACATTGCCGTTGGGCAGATCGATATCGGCAATGCGCAGACGGAGATGCTCAACTGGGCGGAGCCCGTCATGGATGTGGACCATGCCGCGCAGTCGGTGGTGCATATGGCGGGCCTGCCGCTCACCGCCAATGTGCTGTTCATGACGGTCATGGCGACAAAAATGCCCTTTGTCGGACGCGGGTGAGGGCGCTACACAGCCCTCCATGGCACTTCACCTCGTGAAACTCTGCGTCGGCGCCGACTCCATTCGTGATCTCGAAGACTGGATCGGGATGCGGCTTGTCGCGCTCAAAAAGGCCGGACTGTCGGCCGAACAGTTTCACACCACGCGCATGGTCCCCAAGCGCATGGACGAATTGCTCGACGGCGGCTCGCTCTACTGGGTGATCAAGGGGCAGGTCGCCGCACGCCAGATCTTGCGGGAGATTCGCCCGTTTACCGATCCCGACGGCATTTCGCGCTGCCATCTGGTTCTCGAGCCGGCGGTGATCCCTGTCATGCCGCGCCCATGCCGCCCTTTTCAGGGCTGGCGCTATCTGAAGGCGGAGGAAGCCCCACGCGATCTGGGAGAGGATGGCGGCGATATTGTCGACATGCCGGAGGATCTCCGCCGTGAACTGCGCGATCTTGGGCTTCTCTGAGGCCTTCCGCAGGCCACGGTTTCAGGCGAACATGCGCGCATGATAAATCTGCTGATTGCCCTTCTCATCCTCTTTGTCCTGACACAGGCCATCCGCTTTGCCGCCCATGCGAAGCCCGCCGCGCTCGTGGGTGCCACGAAAGTGGCCGGCGGGCTGGCCTGTTTCGCTGTCGCAGCCCTGCTGTTCTTGCGCGGCCACACGGAAATGGCGCTGGGCGCGGCTGGCGTCGGGCTGTGGCTCGGCGGCTGGGCCTCCGCTCCGCAATGGCTGGAGCGACTCCGGCCCGCCAAGCGACGGACGCTGCTGCGCTCGGCGATGATCGAGATCGAATTCGATCCTGTGACGGGGGTCATGAACGGCCGGGCGCTGGCCGGGCCATTTGAAGGCCAGACGCTCAATTCCATGACGCCACAGGATCTCCAGACCCTGCATCGCCTCTGCGCCGCCGACGACCCGGAGGGCTTATGTCATCTGGAAGTCTATTTTGACAGCCGATTTCCCGGATGGCGTGAAGCACCTGATGGCGACGGTCACGCGCGGTGGGCGCGCAACCGGGCGCGTCAGAGCGGTGCGATGACGGAAGATGAAGCTTATGAAGTCCTGGGACTTCAGAAAGGCGCTGCGCGCGACGACATTACGCGGGCGCATCGCTCGCTCATGAAGAAACTGCACCCCGACCAGGGGGGGACGACGGCTCTCGCCGCCAGGGTGAATGAGGCTAAAGAAATCCTGATGCGACGTCATCAGTGAAACTCCACACTATAGGGTACGCAACGAACTCACGGACATTCCGGCTACAGGCCGGCTGTCAATTTCTTGTGGTGAAGCAGGCAAGTCCGGACCGCTTCAGGGTCTTGCAGGCGGCATCTGCCTGCGTTTCGGTCAGGCCGGCGAAGCGGGCGCGATACATCGTGCTTCCCTCGCGGTTGACTTTTTCGGTGAAGGGCACTGCAGCCCTCAGGGCTCCGCTGCCCGTTGCCTTGGCGCGGTCGATCAGGTCCTGTGCTTTGGGAGCGGCATCTGTGGCACCGATCTGGATCATGTAGCCCTGGGCGGCCGCAGCCGGACGGGTCGAGACTTCAATCGCCTTGGCTGCCGGCGAGGCGATGTGGGGGAGTTCGGGTTGCGGCTGGTAGGCGGCGACCTTTGACTCTGCACGCAGCGTCGACTTGCCCTGGTTTTCGGCGGGGGCAGGGCCAGCAACCCAGCGCATGCTGTTGGCGGGCATCGTGCTCGGCGTCACCGCGGCGGCCACGAGGGCAGACCGTGTTGAGCCATCAAGAGAGACGCCTTGATAATCGCTGGTCGCCCCGGAAAC
>CAIWVR010000091.1 GCA_903916165.1 uncultured Hyphomicrobiales bacterium
ATCGGGTGAAGCGCTGGCGGTCATCGTTCCCGCGGAGGCCGCCATTGCAGTGGAGGCCAAATTATCCCCCAATGATCGCGCCAATGTCTGGCCGGGCCTGCCCGCCGTCATCAAGATCAGTGCCTATGATTTCTCGCTCTATGGCGGGCTCAACGGCAAGGTCATCGAGGTCTCGCCTGACGCCTTGCAGGACGAGCGCGGCCTGCCCTATTTCCGCGTCAGGCTGGAAGCGGGCAGCGCGGATTTCGGCCCCGACAAGCCTGTGACGCCGGGCATGGTGGCGGATGTGGATATTCTGTCAGGCAAGCAAACGGTGATGGATTCGCTTCTGCGTCCGGTCCGGCGGCTGCAGGAGAGCGCACTGCGGCAGTGATCAATCGTGGCCTGACCCCTTGAAATCAGGCCAGGCGAGATCGCGTGGGCCGATGAGGGTCGGCTTCTGCGGCCAGACGATGCCCAGCGCCGGGTCGTCATGGCGCAGACCGCGCGCGGCGGAGGGCTCATGCGCGTGGTCCATGGCGTAGACGAGCAGCACGTCATCGGTGCGCGTGAGGAAACCATGCGCGAGCCCGGGCGGGATGAAGAGGCCATCGCCCGCATGAAGCTCGACACCAACATGGCTGCCATAGCTTGGCTGTCCGCGCCGCAAGTCGACCAGGACGTCAAAAATCCGCCCGCGCGCCACGCGCAGGAGCTTGGTCTCGTCATGCGGCGCAGCCTGCCAGTGCAGCCCGCGCAAGGTGCCCTCTCTGGTCGTTTCGGACAGACTGACCTGCACCGGCGCAAAGGACAGGCCCACCTGCTTCAGGTCGGCCGCGCACCACAGCCGCGAGAAGGCACCGCGCGCGTCGCGTGACGGCTCGCTGCGCAGGAGCACGAGCCCCTCCAGCGGCGGCAGCGGCGTGACAATCATGCACCGATCTCGCGCAGCACGAGGCACGGAACGGCTGTCGCCATCTGGCGCCCGGCGAGACCCAGACCAGCCAGCACCGAGTCGATTTCCGTTGCGAGATTCCAGGCCAGCAGCAGAACGACGTCGGGCTTGCGCGCGGCCATCTGTTGCGGCGTGACAATCGGCAGTCGCGTGCCCGGCAGCAGCTTTCCGGCCTTGAGCGGATTGGCGTCGCCGACGCAGGCGATCGTCGATGCCGCCTCGCCCAGCGCGTTCAGAAACGTATTGCCCTTGGCTGCGGCACCATAGGCGACAATCACGTCGCCCCGCGCATGGCGCTGCGTCAGGAAAGCCCGCGTCTCGTCGAGAATGGCCGACACGCGCGGCCCGAAGCCCGCATAGAAGGCGGGAGCCGAGATCCCCGCCTCCGCCTCGCTCTGGCGCATGCTGACCAGTCCCGGCATCGGCCCGGACGTGTCGCGCGCATGTCGCACCGTGACGCGCATCGAGCCGCCATGCGTCGGCAGCGGCTGCGCATCGACGACAGCCAGGCCATGACGGCCAAGGAATTTCTCCAGGGCATGCAATGACCAATAGGCGTAATGTTCGTGATAGATCGTGTCGAACTGCGCCTGTCGCGCGAGTTCCAGCACGGTCGGACATTCGATCGACACATGGCCGCCCGGCGCCAGCAACACGGCGATGCCGGCGACAAAATCATTCACGTCGGGCACATGTGCCAGCACATTATTGGCGACGATCAGCCCGGCCTGGCCGTGATCGCGCGCAATGTCGCGCGCCGCCTCGACCCCGAAAAAGCGCACTATGGTGTCGATGCCGCGCGCGCGCGCAATCTCCGCCACATTGGCCGCCGGCTCGACGCCGAGGCACCGCACGCCGTCCGCCCTGAAATGCTGCAGAAGGTAGCCGTCATTCGAGGCGAGTTCGACGACGAAATCGGGGTTCATCTGCGCCTGCGCCTGACGGCAGAAGTCAGCCGCGTGACGCACCCAGCTTTCTGACACGGACGACAGATAGGCATAATCCACAAAGATGGCACCTGCATCGGCGATCGTGTCGAGCTGGACGAGCTGGCATGCATCGCAGACCAAAGCGCGCAGGGGCAGGCGCTGGTCGCTCTCGGGAGCAGACTGGGGATTAACATAGGCATTGGCGAGCGGCTGCGCGCCAAGGTCGCAGAACATGACGGTCAAGGCGCCCCCGCAGGCGCGGCATTGCGTGACGCACTGCCAGGCGATGGGTGCAGCCCCGCTCATCGTGTTTCATCCATCCAGGCGATCGCCGCCTGCTCGAAATCGCGGGCGAACAGATCGCCGCGCCCCAGCATGCTCGCCGCCAGACGCTGGCGCGCCTGCGTGCGGAACGACTTGCGCCAATCGCGATCCTTGGCGAAGCGGATTGCATTGGCGATATAGGCCTCGCGGCTGTAGCTGACGAGCTCGGGCAGGCCGGCATTGACAAGATTGGAATAAGACAGCCGCTCGAAAACGGAGAGCCCCGCAAGCGTGATCACCGGCACGCCCATGAACAGGGTTTCGCAGGTCGTCGTGCCGCCCGTCTGCGGGAATGTGTCGAGCGAAATGTCCATCTCATTGTAGTGGCGCAGATGATCGCCGCGCACGGGGATGAACAGCAACCGCTTGGGATCAATGCCCCGCGCCTCGAAAAAGCGCGAGAGGTTGCGGCGAAATGCCGGCGTGCCGCCCTCAGGCCGCACGAACAGGAAGCGCGAATGGGGCACGGCGTTCAGGATCTGCGCCCAGGCACCAAGCACGTCGGCATTATATTTATAGGGATTGTTCATCGTGCCGAAGGTGATGCGACCGCTGCGCTCCTCCGGTGATTTTTCTGCAATGTCCGGCAGGGGCCCAAATCCCGGCGCCGTCATGCAGACCCACGATCTCTCCATTTGAAAGGGCTTTTCCAGAATCAGATTTGCATAGGCCGGGCGTGTGTAGGGGTCGACCAGCAGACGGTCGATGCGGTCGAGACCTGCCGAATGGGGATAACCAAGCCAGCTCGCCTGACGGCGCGCCGGCCGCCACCCCATCACATCGAGCTTGTTCATATGCGTCGAGCCGCCCAGCTCGAACAGCATGTCGAGATCGTCGCTGGCGATCAGCGCGGCGGCATCCCGGTTGCCGATCACCGGATGATGGCGAAACGTGTCGACCACACTTTCGAATTTTTTGTGAACAGGATCGATCGGCCCCGTCGCCCATGAATAGCAGAACAGTTCAAACCGCGTCCGGTCGAGGTTTTCGAGCAAGGGCCATGCAAAATAGGCCACGGGATGGTTGCGCAGGTCCGACGACATGAAACCGATGCGGATCCGCGCGCGCCCAATGATCGCGGGCCGTTCCGGCAAGGGCGACAGGTCGGAATGCCGCTGCATCTGGTTGCCGCACATCTTGTGACACGCCAGCAGAAGCAGGCGATCTTCCGGCGTCGTCACCTGCCCCATCATCGGATGCAGCGCCGCCGCCTGGCCGCCGCGCCCCCAGGTGGTGCAGAGCTGCGTGAAGGAGCCGAGGGAGGCGACCTTTTCGAGATCCACCACGCGCGTGAAGATTTCGTGCAGTTCCTTGATCTTGTCCTTCGGCCTGGGGACGAGCTGCAACGCGCGCAGCGCGAGATGGTAGGATTCCTCGATGAATTTCTGTTCGTCGGGACCGCGCGTCCGCTGCAGCCGGTTGGCGAGGTCGACGACGCCCTCGAAATCATCGGGCGCGAGTTCGAGCGCCCGCCGGTAGATCTGGATCGAACGTGGCCCGTCGAGCACGGCGACCGTGTGACCCATCTCGCGCCAGAGGCAGACTTCGTTCGCGTGTAGGGCGATCTGGTCGCGCAGCCAGACGATCAGCTCGCGATGCCGCCCCTGCCGCCGCTCGACAACGGCACGCAGACGCACCAGGCGGGAATCGAAAGGCAGGGCGGCGGTGACCGCAAGGGCAAGGTCCAGCGCGGACTTCTCCTGGCCGGTCTCCTCCAGGAACCAGGCGAGATCGACGATGAAATCAATGTTCTCCGGCTCAAGTTCATGCGCGCGCCGCAAGTGCCGCTCGGCCTGTGTGATCTTGCCAGCGCGGCGCAGCGCGAGGCCGAGCCTGCGGTGCGTCTCGGCATTGTCGGGATCGTGCCGCAACGACAGCTGCAGGGCGGCGACTGCCTCCTCCGCCTGGCCCATGGCGAGATGCAGCCGACCCTTGGCGTAAGCGGCCTCGACGGCCGTGCGCGATCCCTCCTCCGCCAGCGCCACGGCGCGGGTGAAACAGGCCTGCGCCTCCACGCTGCGGCCCTGCCGGTGCACGGCCACGCCCAGCAAGCGCTCAAGCTCCGCATGGCCGCCAAAGCTCAGGCCCTTGCGGCAGAGCCGTTCGGTCCGTGCGAAATCGTCGGCAGCCAAGGCCTCGCTCGCCTCGACGACGCAGTGTGTTCGGGGATCGGTGGCGGGAGGGATCGGGGTCTGAACAGACCGGCTGCGCGAAGCAGCCCGAGGCCGCGAAAGGGTTTTCGTCAATGGAAGACCTGAAATGAAATGAAAAAATAAACGTCGCTTGAATATGCAGACTTTAGGATTTGGCAAAGCTGCGATCAAGCCCGGCCCGGATTTATCGACCGCATTCTAAAGGTCGGCATACCGGTTGTGTGCCAGCTTGGAGCGGTCCCTGACATGACCTGCACCCGGGGCGGGTCATCTGATAAACGCACTGCGCAGAGCGCACACAATCCCATGACACAGATCGCATTTTTGCCTGAAAAACTTATATTTTTTCCACCCCATCACGTAAAGGCACAGGGATCTGGGGCTTTTTGCAGACAAGGGCCAAGCAGGATGCGTGATGACCGGCAAGGTCCTGACCGGGTGCCAGCATCCCCTTTGTGACTTTTTTTCCCTGTGATGCTCGTCGCTGCCATTCGAGGCAGCTGGTGCACCGGCATCCTGGCGCTCCTGCGCGGCAGCTTGCCGCGCTTCGCTGCGGGCCAGATCAGCGATGGTGGCAGCATCGCACCATCGTCAGGGCTGCACGCCAAGCTCGACGAGGTCGAAGCCGAGGGCGGCGTTGAAGTTTTCCGGCTCGATATAAGTCGCCGTGACCTTCATGCCTTCCCTGAGCTGCGTGCGGTCTGCGACGCCCTCGATATTGGTGTCGGAGCTGACGCGCAACCGGATCTCGCGGCCTTGCGCGGCGAGCGTCAGATTGCGCCCTGCCTCGGCCACTTTGGTCACGACGCCGCTCACGTCACGTTCCGCCGATTTCGTCACGATCGGACCCAGCCCCGACAATTCGCGCCAGATGGTTTCCGCCATCCAGTCGAAATGGCTGGCGCGGTCCCATCCCTTGTAGTCATTCATATCAAAGCCCTTGACGATCTCGGGCAGGCCAAGACCACGATCCATCATGACGCGCACCTTCTGGCGCGCGAGCAGGATGTAGTCGACCATGTTCTGCAGGTCGCGCACGTCGCTCAACGGACCGTGCGAGGGCACGACGATGCGCGGCTTGAGCGCGAGCAACGCCTCGAGCTGCTTGAGCATCGTGATTGTCGTGCCATGGCTGTAATCGGGCCGGATGTCGGGATGGCGGTCCTTGTAGGCGGCAAAAGAGCCATGCAGGACGCCGCTTTCCGGCAACCAGACGGCGACGTCGCCGATGTTGTACTGATCGTCGACATAGATCAGCTCGATGCGCTTGCCACCGAGATTGAGCGTCATGCGGTCGGGAAAGGACATCATCATGTCCTTGGGCGCCAAGCCTTCGAGCGCCTGCGCCCGCTCCGGGAACCGCTTGCGCCAGGACTTGATCTGATGCGGCTTCATCGCCGCCAGATCGCGCGCAACGCGCTCGTGTACAAGGAGCGTCGCAGGCGGCGTGAACAGCGGCGAGCCGCCGAAATGATCGCCGTGATATTGCGTAATGACCACCCAGCGCACGGGATGGTTCGTCACGGATTTGATCTTCGCGGCAATGTCGCGCGTGTCAGGCTGGTTGTTGCCGGTGTCGACGAGCACGACGCCCTGCGTGGTCACGATGACCATGGCGTTGGCGTCGTTCTTCTTGCCGACATAGGCATAGACATCGTCCGCCAGCTTCACGAATTCGGCGGTCTCGCCGGTCATCGCCACCGATGGGGCCAGCTGGATCAGCCATGCCGCTAAAAGGCTGAAAACCAACCCGAACATGCGCGCGCGCCCCTGAGCCATAACGTCCTCCCCTTCATTCTAT
Source organism: uncultured Hyphomicrobiales bacterium (assembly GCA_903916165.1). Classification (GTDB taxonomy): domain Bacteria; phylum Pseudomonadota; class Alphaproteobacteria; order Rhizobiales; family Beijerinckiaceae; genus Terripilifer. The sequence continues at coordinate 6,142 of CAIWVR010000091.1, forward strand.
CTTGCCGCAGATTGGCGCAACGCATCGATTGCGGTCAAGGCAGGCTGAACCTCAGGCAGCGTCCAGCAATTCGCGCAAGGCGGCATTCAGCACATCCGGCGCCTCGACCGGCAGGAAGTGCCCGCAATTCTCGGCGATGACGAGCCGCGCCCCGGCAATGGCCGCGGCGATCGGCTCATGCTGCTCGGGGGGCGACCATCGATCCTGGCGCCCGCACAGCACGATGGTCGGGCAGCGAATGGTGCCCAGCACGGGTTGCGCGTCAGGGCGATGCAGCAAGGCCATGATCTGTTTTTCGTGGATCTCCGGCGTCGCGCGGCAGACCATGGCGGTCAGGGCGGCAAACAGCGTCGCATTGGCGATGGTGGCGGGCAGCAGCATCGGCGGGAGCCAAGCGGCCGCGAGCGCTTCCATGCCCTGTGTGTTGGCGAGATCGATCACCGCCTGGCGCTTGACCTCCTCGCCGGGACTGCGCGGATGGACGCCCGTGTCGAAGATCGCGAGCGCCCGCACGCGCCCGGGCGCGATGCGCATCACTTCGAGCGCGACGCGCCCGCCCATC
>CAIWVR010000092.1 GCA_903916165.1 uncultured Hyphomicrobiales bacterium
GGCTATGAGGAAGGCGGCGCGCTGACCGAGGCCGTTCGCCGTCGCCCCTATCAGGTTGTCCTCTTCGACGAGATCGAGAAGGCGCATCCCGATGTGTTCAACGTCCTGCTGCAAGTGCTCGACGATGGACGCCTGACGGACGGACAGGGCCGCACTGTCGATTTCCGCAATGTGCTCATCATCATGACATCCAATCTCGGGTCGGAATATCTCGTCAACCAGGAGGAGGGCGAGGATTCCTTTGCTGTCTATGATGAGGTGATGTCGGTGGTGCGCGGCCACTTCCGGCCGGAGTTCCTGAACCGTGTCGATGAGATCGTGCTGTTCCACAGGCTCCGCCGCGAGGACATGGGTGCCATTGTCGACATCCAGATGTCACGCCTCGCGCGTCTGCTTGAAGAGCGCAAGATCACCATTGACCTCGACCCGACGGGACGCCAGTGGCTTGCCGATCGCGGCTATGATCCGGCCTATGGCGCGCGTCCCCTCAAACGCGTGATCCAGAAAACGGTACAGGATCCGCTGGCCGAGCGCATTCTGTCGGGCCGCACGCATGACGGCGAGACCGTGAGAATCAGCGCGGACCGCGAAGGCCTGTTGATCGACGGCGAGATCGTGGAAAACACCGGTGCCGGTCAGGGACACTCTCTGTCCGGGCGCGGCGTCAACCTCCCGAAGGGTTCGTTGAACTGAAGAGAAAGGGCGGGGCCGCAGGGTCCCGCCCTTTTCTGTCGCGCCCTTAATTGGCTTCATCGACGATATAAACAAGGATCGTGACCTTGGACGCGCGCTTTAAGATTGCGGCCCGCGTGATATGGCTGGTGATGGCCCTGCCTTGCAGGACAATGCTGCGGGATGACCGGGCGTGGCGCGGAAAAAACGATGTGGCGATCAAAACTCACGATCCCGACGGCCTTTGTGCTCCTGTGGTCGACCGGCTGGATCGTGGCGCATTATGCCGCGATCGACGCTGGCGTCCTGACGTTCCTGCTGTTTCGATATGCGGGTGCGGCCTTCCTTCTGACGGTTTACGCCCTCGTCTCGGGCGCCACATGGCCCCGATCCGCCCACGCCTGGGGACATGCGCTCGCGTCCGGGGTCCTGATCCATGCCCTATATCTGGGAGGAATCTGGTGGGCCGTCGCCCATGGCGTGCCAGCCAGCATTTCGGCCCTGCTCGCTGCCTTGCAACCCCTTCTCACCGCAATCCTGGCACCTCACCTCGCCGGTGAGCGGATCGGCCCGGTCCAGTGGGCGGGTATTTCGCTTGGCCTGGTGGGCCTGATCCTTGTTCTCGGACCCAAGCTGGCCAATGTCGATCCTGTGGAGCTCGATACTATCACGCTGCTTCTGGTCATCAATGCATGCGGGATGGTGGCCCTGACCTTGGGCACATTTTACCAGAAGCGGTATTTGCGCACCGGCGACCTCGGAAGCATGGCCGCCCTGCAATTTATTGGTGCCTTCGTCGTGACACTGCCTTTCGCATTCTGGCTCGAAGGCATGCGGATAGATTTCACATGGAACACGTGGCTCAGCCTCGCATGGTCCATTGGTGCCCTTTCGATTGTCTCGATCGCCTTGTTGCTACACCTGATCCGCAAGGGCGAGGTCGCCCGCTCGGCGCAACTCATCTATCTGGTCCCACCGGCGGCTGCGATCCAGGCATTCCTGCTATTTGGTGAGACGCTCTCGCCTATCCAGATCGCCGGCATGATGGTCACAACACTGGGCGTGGCGCTCGCCGTGCGCCGCTGAGCCCGGGACAGACCAACGACCCATGTGAAGGCCCGATGTCCCGGGCTCGTGCAGAGCTACGGAGCCTCGCCCGCACCCGCGCGCAAGGCATTGTCGAGATCGGCGAAGAGATCATCGACCTGCTCGATGCCGCATGACAGGCGCAGGAGATCGTCGGGACAGGGCGTTCCGGCCCCTTCAACAGACGCCCGATGTTCGAGCAGGCTCTCCACGCCCCCCAGGGATGTGGCGCGCTTCCACAATTGGACACGCGCCGCCACAGCGATGGCAGCGGCTTCGCCGCCGCGCACGCGAATGGACAACATGCCGCCAAACCCGCCCTTCATTTGACGCAGGGCGATGGCGTGGCCGGAATGGCGGTCGAGGCCGGGATAAAGAACGTCCGCGATCAGCGGATGGGCCTGCAGGCGATGGGCAAGATCAAGCGCATTGGTGCAGGCGGCACGCACGCGCACATGCAGTGTCCGCAGGCCGCGCATCGCCAGAAAAGCCTCGAACGGGCCCAGAAGCATGCCATGGCTCGCCCGCATGTTCTCGATGCGCTCCCAAAGCGCGTCGGGCGCGCGCGTGACGAGAATGCCCGCGACCACATCCGAATGTCCGTTGATATATTTGGAGGCCGAATGCATCACCACATCCGCCCCGAGCAGGAGCGGCTGCGTCAGCACGGGCGTGGCGCAGGTCGAATCGACGGCGAGTTTGGCACCTGCCGCATGCGCAATTTCAGCCATGCCCGCGAGATCGACGACGCCCCAGAGCGGATTTGCGGGCGTCTCCACCCAGATCAGATCGCAACCCGCGCCAGCTGCGGTGCGGACCGCCCCCAGGTCCTCCATGTTCACGAAGCAAACGTGCAGCCCATGCGAAGACGCCTCGTTCATGAGCCAGCGGCGCAAAGCCCAATACATGACATTGGGTGCAAGCACGCGGGCGCCGCGCGGGAGGGACAGAAAGACGGCCAGCGCGGCCGACATGCCGGAGCCGAAAGCCAGCGCGGCAGCGCCGTGCTCCAGCATCTTGAGCACAGACTCGAGCTCGCGCACGGTGGCATTGTCCGCGCGGCCATAGGCGAATCCGGAACGATAGCCATTGTCGGGATCGCGCAGAAAGGTCGTGCTGATGTGGATGGGCGGCACGACGGCATGGGTCTGCGGATCGATAAGGCCCATGGCCTGCACTGCAAGGCTTTCAGGTCCGAAATTTTGTGTCTCGTCAGCGCCGTTGCTCATAGGATCCTGCCGTCAAACCGGGGTCAGCCCCGACCCGTATAACGCTCGCACGGCGGCGCGCCAAACCCGGACAGGATCCATGACAACAATACAGCAGCAACAGCAACCACCGGGACGATTCGTGAGCCTCGCCATCGCAGCAGTGCCAGTCATCGCCGCGAGCGTCATCGGCAGCCTGGCGACGCTGCCCAATATTCCCGGCTGGTACGCCCAGCTCCTCAGGCCGTCCTTCACGCCCCCAAACTGGCTGTTCGGGCCCGCATGGACGACACTCTACATTCTGATGACCCTTGCCTGTTACCGGATCCTGCGACAGGAAAGGGGCGGGAAGACTTGGCCGATCATCGCCTTCATGATCCAGATTGCGCTCAATGCTGGCTGGTCACTGGCCTTTTTCGGTGGGCATAGCCCGGTCGCGGGACTGCTCGTCATCGTCCCGCTCTGGCTCTCCATCCTGTGGACATGCGTGCTTTTCTGGCGGCGCGACACGCTCGCCGGCGCATTGCTTGTTCCCTATCTCGCCTGGGTCGCTTTCGCCTGCGCCCTCAATGTCGAGATCTGGCGCCTGAACGGATGATCAGTCGAGACACCCGATGAACGGGAGCTGCCGGTAATTATGGGCGACATCCATTCCATAGCCGACGACAAATTTGTCGGGGCTCTTGAAGCCGACATAATCAGCCTCGACCTGCACCGCCCGCTTGTGCGGCTTCTCCAGCATGACGCTGATCAGCACCTTGCTGGCACCACGCGCGATCAGCAAATCCTTGGCAAAGGCCAAAGTGCGTCCCGATTCAAGAATATCATCAACCAGCAGGACGTCACGGCCAGACACGTCGGATTCGATATCCTTCAGGATTTTCACATGGCCTTGCGAGACCGTGCCCTCCAGATAGCTGGACAAATGGACAAATTCGACCTGCGGCTGCAGGCCCATCCGGTGCATGGCGCGCAGCA
>CAIWVR010000093.1 GCA_903916165.1 uncultured Hyphomicrobiales bacterium
GATGGCCTTGTCGTAATAGGACAGGTCCACATATTTCTCCGGCGCGCTGTCGATCTTCTTCGCGCCGCTCAATTCATTGCGCAGGGCGATCAGCGTTTTCACGCCGTCCATGTTCATTTTTGCGCGGCGGTTCAGGCCGCCCTTGCCGGCGGTCATCGCGTCATAGATCGCGCCGGCATCTTCTTCTGACAGATCCTTGATGCGCGCGCGCAGGACCTTCACCGCGCCGGCCTTGTCGGCGAAGACGTCATCCGTCGCTGCGATAATCGCGCGCAGGAAGGCGACGACGTCCTTGTCGTGCTCCTTCGCATAGGCACGGCGCGTGATGAAGGCGCTGCCCTGATAGGCGCCGATGATTTCGGTCGCGTCGGCCAGAATGTTGAAGCCGAGCTTCTTGCCCTCGATGTCGTCGGGCGAGGAGAGCGCCGCCGCCTGCGCGCGATTGTCCTTCATCGCGGCCAGGCGATTGGGACCGCTGCCCACCGCCAGCGCCGAAAAATCGCGGTCGCGCTTGAGGCCGTTCATTTCCAGGATGCGCACCAGCACCAGTCCATAGCCGCTGGTGAGCGCGTCGCTGGCGACGACCTTGCCTTTCAGGTCGGCGAAGCTCTTGATCTCGGGGCGGGTGACGATCTTGTTCATGCCGGAATGCACGCCCGCGATGCCGATGAGGTCATAATTGGGAATGTTGATGTCGCCGACGCCCTCGGTGTTGGCGACATGATTGTCGAAGGCGGTCGAGGCGATCTGGTATGTGCCGTTCATCAGGCCTTCGATCACGGCGGTGGAGCCGCGTGTGATCTCATGCGTGACGTCGAGTCCTTCTCGTTTGAAATAGCCTTTGTCGGAAGCGATCCAGACGGCGATGTTGGTCGCGCCCGCAAAGGTCACGACGGTCATCTTGGTCTGCGCGAGTGCCGGCGCGACAAGGCCGAGCGAGCAGGCGAGGGCGAGCGTCAGAATGGCGCGCATGCGTGGTTCCTCCCGTGTTTCCCTACCCTTCCCCTTGTGGGGAGGGCGGCTCGGGCGAAAGCCCGACCGGGGTGGGGGTCGTGAGGCCTCCACACCCATTATTGCAATTCTATCTTTCGGACGCATCGCAAGATGGATTGCCGCGTCGCTGCGCTCCTCGCAATGACGGCTTATCCGTTCTTTGTCACCGTCTCCACCATGGCGGCCTTCACGCGCGGGGCCGTGAACGGCACCCGGCGCAGACGCACGCCCGTGGCGTCGAAGACGGCATTGGCCAGTGCTGCGGCGACAGGTGCGGTCGCTGCTTCACCCGCGCCACGCGGCGGCTGGTCGGGCCGGTCGATCAGTTCGATCTTCATGTCCGGCAGGTCGGTGAAGGTGAGGATCGGATAGGTCGACCAGTCGCGGCTCGTGACATGGTCGCGGTCGAACTTCACTTCCTCGTACAAGGTGCGGCCGATCGTCTGCAGGATGCAGCCTTCGACCTGTGAACGCACGCCATCGGGGCTGATGATCTGACCGCAATCATGTGTCGCCGCCACGCGCGTGACGCGGATGCGCCCGCTGGCGTCAACCTCGACCTCCATGGCGATGGCGACGTAAGTCTCGTCGCCCTTGTATTGCGTGAAGCCGATGCCGCGCCCGCGACCGTTGCGCCGCGGCTGCACGCGCGCATCCCAGTTGAACAATTTCGCGACGCGCTCGATGGCCTCGCGGCCGCGCGGATCGCTGAGATAGGCGAGACGAAAAGCGACCGGGTCCTGGCCCGCCATCAGCGCCATCTCGTCCATCATCGTCTCGACGGCGAGACAATTGCCGATCTTGCCCGGCGCGCGCAGATGCGAGGGACGCAGCGGCGTGCTTTCGAGCCAATGCACCTGCACCTGCAGGTTCGGGATGTCGTAGGGCGGCTTGCCGCCCGAACTCAGCGAGCCGGTGGCGATGCCCGGGACCTGCTTCGATTCAGTTTCGGCGGGCGATAGCAGCGGAATGGTCGGCAGCTTGTCGGTCGGCTTGGGGCACCACATCTGCGTGCGCCAGGCGACGATCTTGCCGTCGTCGGACAGGGCGGCTTCCTGCGTGATCACCTGCGCGGGTCCCTTGGGATCGAGCGCATGCTCGTCCTCGCGCGTCCATTGCACGCGGACAGGCTTGCCCACCGCGCGCGACAGGAAGGCCGCGTCGGCGGCGGCATCCTCGTGGGCGTTCATGCCGTAGCAGCCAGCGCCATCGGCGTAATGCACGCGCGTCTTGCTCAGGGGAATCCCGAGCATGTCGGCAAAATGCTTGGCGTAGCGATGTGTGCCCTGCGACGAACACCAGATCGTCGCAGCGCCGTCCTTCACGTCGGCGATGGCGCAGGACGGGCCCAACGACGCATGGCTCTGCACCGGCCAGTAGAAGTCGGCGGTGAGTTTTTTGGGTGCGACCGCATAGGCGCTGTTGAAGTCGCCGCGCTGGTCCAGCATTTCGTCGCCAACCTGCTTGCTGGCGCGCACATAATCCGCAAGGCCCTTGTCGTCGACGGGCAGGCCGCCGCCCGACCATGTGGCCTTGAGCAGGCGCAGGGCGCGCACCGCATCCCATTCATCGGGCGCGACGACGCCAAGAAAATTCTTGATCCGCACCACCTGTGCGCCGGGAATGCTGGCGATGGACGCCTCGTCCACCGACACGAGGCTGGCACCGATCTTCGCCGGTCGCACGACGCGGCCATGCAGCATGCCGGGAACTTCGACATTGTGCATATATTCGAACTGGCCCGTGACCTTTGCCGGAACGTCCGGGCGCGGCACGTGCTTGCCGACGAGGCGATAGGTCTTGGGATCGCGCACGGGCGCTTTCGCATCGAGCTTCAGCTCGAAACCCTTGTCGCCGATCAGGCTGGCGAAGGACACGCCGGCACCACCGCCTGCTTTCGGGCGCACTTCACCGTCGATCGCGTCAAGTTCGCCTGCCGGGCGCCCGAGTTTCTCGGCACCGAGCTTGATAAGGGCCTGGCGGGCGGTCGCAGCTGCCTGGCGCAATTGCATGCCGCCCTTGGGGATGCCGTTGGAGCCCGACGTCGGCCCCTGGTCGGGCGTCAGCAGGCTGTCGCCCTCGATCAGCTTGATGTGGCTGATTGGCAGGCCGAGTTCTTCGGCTGCGATCTGCGGGAAGGCGGCGCGCAAGCCGGTGCCGAGATCGACCTTGCCGGAATAGATCGTCGCCGTGCCGTCGGCATGGAGCGCGAGATAGGCATCGACCTGCGCGGCGTCGACCGTCTTGGCCGAGGTGCCTTGCGCGAAAGAGGGGCCATTGAACGGAATGGCGATGAAGAGCGCGCCGGTGCCCTTCAGAAATGTGCGGCGCGAGGTGTGGATATTCATCCGCGTGATCCTCCCGAAGCGCGCACGACGGCGCTGACAATGCGATCATGCGTGCCGCAGCGGCACAGGTTCTGGGCAAGCGCATCCTTGACCTGCGCCTCACTGGGTTTTGCGTTGCGCTCCAGCAGGGCAGCGCTCGTCATCACCATGCCGGTGGTGCAATAGCCGCATTGCGCGGCCTGCTCGGCGATGAAGGCGGTTTGTACCTTGTGCGGCTTGTCGACCGTTCCCAGCCCCTCGATGGTGGTGATCTTGCGGCCGGCCATGCTGGCGGCAGGCGTCACGCAGGAGCGCACCGGCTCGCCATCGACCAGCACGGTGCAGCTGCCGCATTGGCCAAGGCCGCAGCCGTATTTCGCGCCCTTCAGGCCGAGGTCGTTGCGGAGCGCATAGAGGAGAGGTTTTTCAGGGTCACGAATATCAAGCGTTCGTGCGCTCCCGTTCACTGTGACAGTGATCGCAGGCATGGGCATCCCTCCCGAGGATCATATGAGACGATCTTGGGACGCAGTTTACGCATGCCTTTGCCAAAAGGAAAAGGCGGCTCCGCGGAGCCGCCTTTGAAAAAATCACAGCGTGTAGCTGCGCTCGCCGTGGGAGGTGAGGTCCAGCCCCTCCTCGATGTCGTCCGGGGCAGCCCGCAATCCGATGGCAGCCTTGATCCCCGCCACGAGACAGGCCGTGACGAGGACCGACCAGGCGACCACCGCGACCACGCCGATCAGTTGTGTGACGAGTTGCGTCATCGCTGTGCCGCCCTCGGCATAGCCCGCGCCCTGCAGTGACGGATGGGCAAGAATGGCGACAAGAAGCGTCCCCAGAATGCCACCAAGTCCATGCACCGCAAAGACATCCAGCGTGTCGTCGATCTTCAGGCGGTGCTTCACCGCCTCGACCGCGAAGAAGCAGACGACGGACCCGGCAAGGCCCAGAAGGCAGCCGCCGAGCGGGCTGATGAAGCCCGACGCCGGGGTCACTGTTGCAAGACCGGCGACGATGCCGGTCACGGTGCCGACGACGCTGGGACGGCCGAATCGTATCCATTCGATGCCCATCCAGACGAGTCCGGCGACAGCGGCCGACATATGCGTCACCACGATCGCCATGCCCGCCGCGCCATCGGCGGTGAGCGCGCTGCCCCCGTTGAATCCGTACCAGCCCACCCACAGCAGGCCCGCGCCGATGATCGTCAAGCCGGGATTATGGGGCGGTCGCAACTCCCTAGGGAAGCCGTCGCGGGGCCCGAGCATGGCAGCGATCACCAGGGCCGAGGAGCCTGCGGTGGCGTGGACGACAAGGCCGCCGGCAAAATCCATGATGTTGCGGCCCATCAGCCAGCCGCCGCCCCAGACCCAATGGGCCACAGGCGCATAGACCAGCAGCAGCCACAGCCCGCTGAAGGCCAGCACGGGCGCGAAGCGGATGCGCTCGGGAAAGGCACCGACGATCAGCGCCGGGGTGATGATCGCGAAGGTCATCTGGAACAGGAAGAACACGCTCTCCGGCAGGGTCCCCACAAGGCTGTCGCGCGTCATCGACAGCAGGAACATCTTCCCAAAACCGCCAAGGAAGGGCGAGCCCTCGTCGAAGGCGAAGGAATAGGCGCAGGCCAGCCACAGCACCGATGACAGGCAGGCGATTGCCACACAATGCATCAGCACCGACAGCACGTTCTTGGAGCGGACAAGGCCGCCGTAAAACATGGCGAGGCCGGGCAGGGTCATCAGCAGGACCAGCGCGGACGCGATCAGGATAAAGGCGGTATTGGCCGCGTTGAAAGCTGTCTCAGCGGCTTGAGCAGGGATTGGCGAGAGCGTGACGAGGAACGCTCCGGGCAGGGCAAGGCGGGATATCTGGGGCACGGCCGGGGCTTCCTCCACGATTTTTGTTGGCGGACGCCGTGTAGATCGAAAACCTGGCTTTGCCCAGAGAAAAGGCGTCTTGCCCATGTTGTGGTCACGCTTTCCCTCGCACTTGTGACCTTTTAAGGGGTCCGTAGCTGAAATCGCGCCTTTCAGCCCCGGTCCTCTTGGTCCATCATGTCAGAAAGCAAAAGTCGTTTCTGGAGGAAATCATGCTGTCTGTCCGGTCAGGAAACGCGCCCGCGTTTCTGCTCTCCGCCATTGTCCTGGCCACGCCTGCCGTCGCCCAGAGTCCGGTTGATTTCTACAAGGGCAAGACGGTGACGATCTATGTCGGCCTGTCGGCCGGTGGCGGCTATGACACCAATGCCCGCCTCGTCGGCCGGCATATTGGCAGATATATTCCCGGCACCCCGACTGTGGTCGTGCGTAACATGCCAGGCGCTGGCGGGCTCGTGATGACCAATCATGTCGCGCAGGCCGCGACGGCGGATGGCACCAATATCGGTGCCCCCCAGCGCGGCGTGCCCTTCGAGCCGCTGCTCGGCCAGGCGTCCAAGGCGAAATTCGATCCCCGCACCCTGCAATGGATCGGCAGCGTGAATTCCGACACCAGCGTTGCGCTGGTCCATTCGCGCACGGGCATCAAGAACTGGGCGGATTTGAAGACCCGCGAAGCGGTGATCGCCGGCACCGGCGTCGGCACCGAGAGCGTTGTCATCCCCTATGTGCTGCGCAATCTGATGGGCCTGAAGTTCAAGGTCATCGCCGGTTTCCCCGGTGGCAATGAAATGAATCTCGCGATGGAGCGCGGCGAGGTCGACGGGCGCGGCACATTCTCGTGGACGAGCATCAAGCCGCACTACAAGGATATGATCGAGAGCGGCAAATATAATATATTGTTCCAGATGGGCCTTCGCCGGCACCAGGATCTGCTGGACGTGCCGCTGATCGTCGATCTCGCGGAAGATCCTGCCACCAAGCAGATCCTGAAAGTGCAGTTCACCGCCTTCGAACTCGGTCGCCCGCTGTTCGTCGCCGAAGCCGTCCCCGCCGAGCGCGTTGCGATCCTGCGCGCCGCCTTCGACAAGGCGATGAAGGACCCGGAACTGCTTGCAGAGGCGGTGAAGTCCGACCAGGAGGTCAACCCGATGAGCGGCCTCGAGATGGTCGCGGCCTTCAAGGAGGTCTTTGCAACGCCGCCAGCCCTGATCGCCAAGCTCGCCATGGCCTCGACCGAAAAGCCGGATCTGAAGGTGCTGGAAGGCGCAGCGGGCAAGGAAGGCGAATAGGGCCTCAGCCGCGCCCGCGCCGCCGCAGTAATGCGGCGAGCCCGGGCCGCAGCGGCAGGAAGGCGCGGTAGCCGAGCTCCAGAACGGGAAGCACGCCGGGCAGACGCGCGAGGCGGGCCGCCCAGCGCCATGAGGGCAATTCGTCCCACACCGCAACAAAAGCCGCAGCACCCGACAGCAGCGAGCCATCGCGGGCGCGCACATGGAAACGGGCCAGGGCCGCATCCTGCGTCAGCCCGGTGCCCGTGTTGGTGCTGTCTTGAGACACATCAAGAAAACACAAGTTTTCGGAGCCCGCCTGCCGCTGGTAGTGCGCGATCTCGAGGGAGCAAAGCGGGCAGGCTCCATCGAAATAGATGGTCTTTTGGAATGTGTCTGTCATGGACATGGTACGGGCCGGGACGGCTTCAGGATCGCTGCGCGCGTCACTTCGGCGCATTCATTTTTCGTCAGCCTCGCGTCTGTCTGCAGGCCGGCTGCCCTGCCGGCCCGTTCATATGCGTCCGCGCGCCAGACTAGGCAAGGCCGCGTTTGTCCAGCAGGGCCTCGACACCTGGCAGCTTGCCGCGGAAGGCGAGATAGGCGTCCTTCGGATCCCGCAGATTGCCCGCCGCATAAACGAAGTCATGCAGGCGCTTTGCCGTCTGCGAATCGAAAATGTCGCCCGTCTCCTCGAAGGCCGAGAAGGCGTCGGCGTCGAGCACCTCCGACCACAGGTAGGAGTAATAGCCCGACGCATAGCCCTCGCCCGAGAAGACATGGGTGAAATGCGGCGAGCGATGGCGCATGGCGATTTCATCCGGCATGCCGATCTTGTCGAGTTCGTCCCGCTCGAAGCCGAGCGGATCGCCGCTGGCGGTTGCAGCGGCCAGATGCATGTCGAGATCGACAAAGGCCGAGGCGCAATATTCCACGGTTGCAAAACCCTGGTTGAAGCCGCGCGCCGCTTTCAGCCGGGCGATCAGCTCGTCTGGAATGGGCTGCCCGGTTTCAATATGTTTCGCATAGAGGCGCAGCACCTGCGGCTGCAGCAGCCAATGTTCGTAGAGCTGCGAGGGCAGTTCCACAAAGTCTGTCGAGACCGACGTGCCCGACAGGGCGGGATAGGTCACGTTCGACAACATGCCATGCAGCGCGTGACCGAATTCATGAAACAGGGTGCGCGCCTCGTCGATGCTGAGCAGCGCCTCTTCGCCGCCTGCGGGCTTGGCGATGTTGAGCACGTTCACGATGATCGGGCGCACCACGGCGTCCATGTTCTGCTGCACGCGAAACGCCGACATCCAGGCGCCGCTGCGCTTGGAGGGCCGTGCGTAATAATCGCCAAGGAACAAGGCGACATGCCGGCCGGCGCTGTCCGTCACCTCATAGGCGCGCACGTCTGGCGCATAGAGCGGGAGATCCGTGCGTTCTGCGAAGGTCAGACCAAACAGCCTTTGCGCCACGTGGAAGGCGGCTTCAATCATGCGTGACAGCGGAAAGTAAGGGCGCAGCTCGGCATCGTCGATCGCATAATCGGTGTGGCGGATCTTCTCGGCGTAATGGCGCCAGTCCGCCTTGCGGATCGGGCCATTCTGCCCGTCCTGCCGGGCTATGTCCGCGAGCCGGTCTCGCTCCCGTCGGGCAGCGGCACGCGCTGGCTCCCAGACGCGGTCGAGCAGGCCGCGCACGGCTTCGGGCGTCTGCGCCATCGTGTCGTCGAGCTTGTAATGCGCGTAGGATTCATAGCCGAGCAGGCGCGCGCGCTCGTGGCGCAGCGCAATGGTTTCGGAGATGACCGCGCGATTGTCGCTGTCGCCGCCATTTTCGCCACGGGCGAGAAACGCATTGAGCAAGGTTTCGCGCAGATCGGCGCGCGTGGAATGGATCAGGAAGGATTCGACAGTGCCGCGCGACAGCGACATGGCGTGGGACTCTGCCCTGCCGCGCGTCGCAGCGAGCGCCGCGGCTGTTTCGCGGAAATCGTCCGGCAGGCCGGCGAGATCAGCATCAGCCTCGAGCCAGAGCACATAGTCGGATTCGTCCTTCAGAACGTTCTGGGCAAATTGTGTGCCCAGCGTCGCCAGCCGCGCCGTGATCTCGGTCAGGCGCGCGCGCTCGACATCGGACAGCCGCGCGCCGGCGCGCACAAAGCCCTTGTGGATGCGCTCGGTGACGCGCTTCTGCTCCGGAGTGAGACTGGCCCATTCCGGCCCGTTCATCACGGTTTCGATGCGTGCCAAAATGCGGGCGTCGAGATAGATGGCGCTGCGATGACGGGCAAGGATCGGTGAAATGTCGCGCTCGACCTGGCGCAAAGCCTCGTTGCTTTCCGTGCTGGCCAGATTGCGAAAGACCAGATTGACCTGCAGCAGGTCCATGCCGGCGCGCTCCAGCGCCTCGATTGTGTTGGCGAAGGTCGCCGGCGCGGGGGTGTCGCGCAGGGCGTCGATCTCGGCGCGGTGCTTGGTGATGGACCGCTCGAAGGCCGGCATGAAATGCGCCGTCGCGATGCGGTCGAAGGGCGGCATTCCGAACGGGGTGGCCCAGGACTCGAAAAACGGATTTTGCGGCACGTGTGTCTGCTCCTGATGTGCGCCATAGATGGGGCATCGTCGATCCGGTCACAAGAGCGTATGGGGCGGCACCTGTGCTTGCCCAGATCTCGGTTCCTCACCTAGATTTAAGGTACGGGTCGTCTAGACTCCGGGAGGAAAAGCAATGCACGTCAGATTGTGCCAGACGGCATGTCTTCTCACCGTGGCGCTGGCCGCAAGCGCCTCTGCGCCCGCCGTGGGGCAAACCCCGGCCGAATTCTACAAGGGCCGCAACATCACCATTCTCGTCGGCTTCTCGCCGGGCGGTGGCTACGATCAATATGCGCGCGTGCTGTCGCGCCACATGGGTCGTCATGTGCCGGGCGCGCCTGACGTGATCGTGCAGAACCTGCCGGGTGCCGGCAGTCTCAACGCCGTGCGCCAGATCGAAGCCACGCAGGCCAAGGATGGCACGGTGATCGGTGCCTTCAATCCGGGCCTCATCACGGAATCGCTCACCGATCCTGTGCGCACCAAGTTCAACTTCAGCGATGTCGCCTGGGTCGGCAGCATCACGCGCGATTTCCGCGTCTGCTACCTGTGGGCGAAGCTCGATGTGAAGAGCTGGGATGATTTCATCAAGCGCAAGGAGGTGATCTTCGGCGGCACCGGGAAGGGCACGGGCAATTACGTCAATGGCGCGATCCTGCGCAATCTTTTCGGCGTCAACGTGAAGCAGGTGCTGGGCTTCCCCGGCAGCGCGGAGCAGCGCCTCGCCATCGAACGCGGCGAGCTCGATGGCGATTGCGGCTCGTGGAGCAGCGTGCCGACCGAATGGATTCGTGACAACAAGATCACGCCCATCGTCACCTTCTCGCCCGTGGAATCCCCTGACCTGCCCAAGGGGGTTCCCTATCTTGGAAAGTTCGCGACCACCGACGAACAGCGCGACGTCCTCGAACTGCTTTCGGCGGCGGGCGAGTTGGGGCGGCCTTTCATCATGTCAAAGGCCGTTCCCGCGGACCGCCTGCAGGCGATGCGCAAGGCCTTTGACGAAACGATGTCGGATGCGGCTTTTCTTTCCGAAGCGCAAAAACAGCTTTTGCCTGTGAATCCCATTGGCGGTGCCGATGCGGAGGCGATTATCGGGAAGATCTATCGCTCGTCGCCGGCGGTGGTCGCCAGAGCGAAGGAAGTCATGGAGTGAACCTCGGCCGCGGGCGCGTGTTACCTCGCTAAAAGGAAACCGCGCCCGCATGCTGAGACGATTTTCGAAAGCCCTTTCCGACGCCACCCGGCTTGAGCGTGGCGTTCTTGTTGTTCTGGCGCTTGCCGCCATCGGCCTGCTCGGCTTCATGCATCTCGCCGGCGAAGTGATGGAAGGCGCGACGCAGGGTTTCGATTTGCGCCTGTTGCTGATGTTCCGCAATCCGCAGGATCTGTCCGACCCCATCGGCCCGCGCTGGTTCGAGGAGGTGATGCGCGATTTCACCGCGCTGGGTGGCACTGCGGTGCTGAGCCTTCTCACACTTTTCGTGACGGTTTTTCGCGTTCTCTCGGGCAAGCGGCGCCCCGCTCTGCTGGTTGCAGCCTCGATCGTGCTGGGCGCTGGCATCGCGGGGCCTCGCACGGCACGTGCAGAGCGCGGGCCCCGTCGAGGCCGCTGGCCCGCAAAATGAAAAAGGCGACGCCCACGTGTCGCCTTGATGTCGGTCAGGCCGCCTGGCCGGCGCGCCCTGTCGTGGGCATGGTCGCGTCCGGCGTTGGGCTTGCCGGCGTCCTGCCGGCCTTGGGTGTCGGGATCTCGACGTCGATCTCGAGCAGCGACACATCCTCGCGGCGTTTCATCTTGATCTGCACTTGCGAGGGGTCAATGTCGATGTGCTTGGCCAGCCCGGCGAGCACTTCCTGTTGCAAAAGCGCGATCAGGTCGGCGTTGCAATTGGTCGTGCGCTCGTGGGACAGCAGGATCTGCAGGCGTTCGCGCGCCACGGGCGCAGACGATTTGCGCCCCAACAGGGTAAAGATGTTCATGCAGCCCTCCGCGCGAAAAGGCGATCCATCAAGCCTTTCTTGAGCGAGGGAATGACCATCGGCACGTCTTCGCCGCACAGGCGCCTGGCCGCATCTATATAGGCGCAGGCCGGCGCGCTTTGCGCATTGTTCAAGGTCACCGGCGAGCCGACATTTGAGGCGCGCAGCACTTCGTCGCTTTCGGGGATGATGCCGAGCAGCGGGATCGACAGAATTTCAAGCACGTCCTCGACGCTCAGCATTTCGCCGCGTCCGGCGCGCTGGGCGTCGTAGCGGGTAAGCAGGAGATGCTTTTCCATCGTCTCGCCGTTCTCGGCGCGCAGGGTCTTGGAATCGAGCAGACCGATGATGCGATCGGAATCGCGCACCGACGACACTTCAGGATTTGCGATGACGACGGCAAGGTCGGCAAAGCGCATGGCCAGTTGCGCGCCACGTTCGATGCCGGCCGGGCTGTCGCAGATCACCCAGTCGAAGCGTTCGCGCAATTCGGCGATGACGCGCTTCACGCCTTCTTCGGTCAGGGCGTCCTTGTCGCGCGTTTGCGACGCGGGCAACAGGTGCAGCGTGTCGATGCGCCGGTCGCGGATCAGCGCCTGGCTGAGCCTTGCCTCGCCATTGGCGACATTGATCAGGTCATAGACGACGCGACGTTCCGCGCCCATGACGAGATCGAGATTGCGCAGGCCGACGTCGAAATCGACGACGGCGACATTCTGTCCGGCTTGCGCCAGCGCCGCGCCAAGCGCAGCCGTCGACGTTGTCTTGCCGACGCCGCCCTTGCCCGATGTGATGACCATAATCTTGGCCATGTTGGAAAACTCCTCTCAGTCGAATGATTTGATTTTGACAATGTCGTGTTCGAGCCAGGCCATGACCGGCTTTTTGCGCCATTCAGGGCCGATCTCGTCGGCGACCTTATAGAGGCCGTCGATGGCGATGAGTTCGCATTCGAGCTTGCGACAGAAGATGCGGGCGCGTGAATTGCCATAGGCACCCGCCAGCGCGCGGCCGCGCAATGCGCCATAGACATGGATCGATCCGCCCGCGATCACCTCGGCACCGGAGCTGATCGCGCCGATGATGGTGACATCGCCGTCAGGATGCACGATTGACTGGCCGGAGCGCACCGGCACGTCGATGATCAGCCCCCGCGGAACAGGCATGTCTGGCGTCGGTGCCGGAACGGGGGGCATTTCCGGAAAGGGGATCGTCCTGCCGCCTTTCAGGAACGGCGGCAGGCTGGCATGGGCGAGTGCCCCAGCCGCGCCTTCAATGCCCAGCAGGTGAATGTCGCGGTCCTTGAGCGCCTGCACGAGATTGGCGAGCGAGGGCGCGTCACACTCGTGGCCGGTGAGGTCGAGGACGACGGGCTTGCCGC
>CAIWVR010000094.1 GCA_903916165.1 uncultured Hyphomicrobiales bacterium
GCCAATCACGAAGCCGACGGGAATTGCAACAGCGACCGCCAGCGCATAGCCCAGCAGCACGCGGCCGATGGAATAGGCGAGCTGGATGCCGATGCCCTTGTCATTGGGCCCGCGATCATAGAACGGGCTGCGCAGGTGCTCCAAAATCTTGGCACCGACATCAAGCGGGCCGGGCATGGCGGATTTACCGGTCGTCGCGGTGAGCCCCATCAGTTTGGCATATTCGGGATCCATCGCGGTCGTTGCGACCGTGCCGCGCGTCGCGATATGCCACGTCACGAGGAACAGCGCGAGGATGACGAAGGAGAGCACGCTGGCGCGAAGCGTGAGATTTGGTGACATTTTCTTTTCGGTCCCGATTGTCGATGCAGGTGCGTGCGTCCCTTCTCCCGGAGGGAGAAGGTGGCTGCGGAGCAGCCGGATGAGGGGGTGCGGTGCTTCTGGAGAGATGGCAGCCCCTCACCCCGCTCCTTCGGAGCGACCATCTCCCTCTGGGAGAGGGTGCGACGCGCGAACCCCTTACGTCCGCTTGATCGCAAAGGACGCGATATACTCCTCCGGCTTTGCGGGATCGAACGCCTTGCCCATCACCGAGAACGACTTGGTGGTCGATGTCGGTGGCGTGAGGCCCGCTTCCTTCATCAGTCGTGTCGTATCGGTGGCGAGATAGACCTGCTTGGCGATCTTTTGGTAATCGACATCGCCCTTGATCTGCCCCCAGCGCTTCATCTGCGAGAGAATCCAGACCGCAAAGCTCTCATAGGGGAAGGGATCGAAGTCGATGCGGTCGGCCGCCTTCACGACATTGCCGAGACCATCCGCAAAGGTGCCGGTGAGCACCTGTTCGACCACGGTGACCGGCTGGTTCAGATAATTGGCCGGTGCAATGGCCTCCGCGATTTCCTTGCGGTTCTCGGGCTTGGACGCATAGGCGGTCGCGTCGATGATGGCTTTCAGCAGAGCCGCATAGGTGTTTGGGTTCTGCGTCACAAAGTCCTGGCTGGCGGCAAAGCCGCAGCACGGGTGGCGGTCCCAGATCTGCTTCGACAGCATGTGGATGAAGCCAACGCCATCATAGACCGCGCGCTGGTTGACCGGATCGGGCGCAAGAAATCCGTCGATATTGTCGGCGCGCAAATTGGCGACCATTTCCGGCGGCGGCACGGCGCGGATCTGGACATCCGTGTCGGGATCGATGCCGTTTTCGGCAAGGTAATAGCGCAGCAGGTAATTATGCATGGAATAGTCGAACGGAACGGCGAGCTTGAAGCCCTTCCACGCCTTCGGATCGCGCTTGTCCTTGTGTTTCATGGCGAGCGTGATCGCCTGGCCGTTGATGTTTTCCACCGCCGGCATCGTGTAGGGGATCGCATTGGCGCCCACCCCCATGGTGATGGCGAGCGGCATGGGCGAGAGCATATGCGCGGCGTCATATTCCTTGTTGATCGTCTTGTCGCGAATGACCGCCCAGCCAGCGGCCTTGTTCACTTCGACGTCGAGCCCGTGCTTGGCGTAGAAGCCGAGCGGCGAGGCCATGATGATCGGCGTCGCGCAGGTGATCGGGATGAAGCCGACCTTCAGCGACTTCTTTTCCAGTGCGCCCGTGGTCTGCGCGAAGACTTCGGTCGCGGTCGCCAGCGGGAAAAAGGTGGAGATGGCTGCTGCGGCGGTCGAGGCACCAAGCTGCTTCAGGAAGGCGCGACGCTGCGCGTCGATGGGGAAGATCTGCCGCAGAACGGCGGTGGCGACAGCGTTCTCATAGGCTTTGTCGGTGCTCCCCACAGGCTCGGCACGCATGGCGGCCTCATGCTCGCCC
>CAIWVR010000095.1 GCA_903916165.1 uncultured Hyphomicrobiales bacterium
CTTGAGCGACCAGCGGCCCTCGGGATTGGCCGTGACGCTGGTCACCGGCGCGCCATTGAGAGACAGAAGAATGGTGGACCCCGGAGTGCCTGTTCCGGTGGCGTAAAAGCCCCCCTTGTCATCGACCTCGACGGTGCGAATACTCAGGGCGATGCTGATGGGAGCGGCGCTCGCCGGCACGCGTTCGGACAGGATCTGCGTTGGGGCACCGGCCTGGGTCAGGGCAACAACCAGATCCCCTGCCCTTTCGGCTGGCACGGAGACGGCGACCGTCTGGGACAAGGCGGAGGCAGCCCCGCCGTCAATCTCGAGAGACAGAAGGTGATCACCCACCGCCAATGCCGGGGGCACGAGCGCGAACTGGCCATTTGAATCGGCCGTGACCTGCGCGATCACCACCCCCTTGTTGAGGAGGCGCACCGTCGCGCCAGGCTTGGCCCGTCCGGCGACGACAGTGTCGCCCGTTGGCTCGACGCGGACAATGTCGAATACGGCGGCACTGGTGATTGAGGCGCCGCCCGTGGCGTTTCCGACCGACGGGCCTTTCAGCGCCAGCGTGGCGTCCGGCTCAGCGGGTGCCACAGGTTCAGCCAGCGTTGGCGCGGCCTCGATACTGGTTTGGGGTGCCTCGACCCGGTTGAAAAGACGCGGGTTCTGGTCAGCAATACGATAGGAAATGGAGCCAATCGCGCCAACAGCGACGAGCGAGCTCAAACCAAACAGAAGGGTGCGTGACTGCGCCAACATGGTGAAAACTCAAAATGAACCAGAATTCCTTTTTAGCGCCACCGCGCAACGAAAGCCAGCGGCTGCGCCTTGACCCCGTCATGAGGCACGTCGAAAAAGGAAGAATGAACCTGATTCGCAACATATGTGTCTACTGCGGCTCCGCACCGGGCGCAGATCCGCTGTTTCTTGACGCCGCGCTCGAGCTTGGCCGGGCGCTGGCCGCCCATGACATCGGCCTCGTCTATGGCGGCGGCGACAACGGCCTGATGGGGGCCGTCGCGCGCGCCGTGCTGGCGGAGGGCGGGCGCGTCACCGGCATCATCCCGAGCTTCCTGCGCAAGCGCGAGAACATGCTGGAGGCGGCGCAGGAGCTGATCATCGTCGACGACATGCACAGCCGCAAGCGGATCATGTTTGAGCGCGCCGACGCTTTCGTGGCGCTTCCCGGCGGCATCGGGACACTGGAAGAACTCGTCGAGCAGCTCACCTGGGTGCAGCTTGGCCAGCACGGCAAGCCGGTGCTGATCGCCGATATTGCCGGTTTCTGGAAACCCTTGCTGTCGCTCTTCGCCCATATGCGCGGGAACGGCTTCATCCGCGAGCAGTTCGAGCTCAATTATCTCGTGTCGGAGAAGATTGGCGATGTGATCCCGATGTTGCAGAAGGCCGCCGCCATGGCCGAGCGCACCGGGAAGACAAAGGAACTCGACGCGCGCCTTTAGGCGCGCGCTTCATGCAGCCCCCTTGCGCCTTCAGGCGCGCATTTTCATCAACTTCCAGTTGATCGCGTCAAGCAAGGCCTGGAACGAGGCGTCGATGATGTTGGCCGACACGCCGACCGTCGACCAGCGGGTGCCTTGGGAATCGCCGAATTCGATCAGCACGCGGGTCACGGCGTCGGTGCCGCCCTGGAACACCCGCACGCGATAGTCGAGCAGTTCCAGATCTTCGATATGACGCTGGTACTTGCCGAGATCCTTGCGCAAAGCGAGGTCGAGCGCATTGACCGGGCCGTTGCCCTCCGCCACGGAAATCATCGTCTCGCCATCAATGGCGACCTTCACCACCGCTTCCGACACGCTGACCAGATCACCATTGGCATTGTGGCGGCGCTCCATGACGACGCGGAAACGCTCGACATCAAAATAATCCGGCACTTGCCCGAGCATGCGACGCGCCAGCAGCTCGAAAGAGGCGTCCGCGCCTTCATAGGCATAGCCCAAGGCTTCCTTTTCCTTCACCTCGTCGAGCAGCCGGTTGACACGCGGATCGTCCTTGGCGACGACCACGCCGAGGCGGTCGAGTTCGGCCAGGATGTTCGAGCGCCCGGCCTGATCGGAGACCAGCACCTTGCGCCGGTTGCCGACGCTTTCGGGCGGGACGTGCTCGTAGGTCCGTGGATCTTTCAGCACGGCAGAGGCGTGGATGCCCGCCTTGGTCGCGAAGGCCGACGCGCCGACATAGGGCGCGTGCCGGTTGGGCGCGCGGTTGAGGAATTCGTCCAGCGTATGGCTGATCTTGGCGAGATGCGCCAGCCGTTCGAGATCGACGCCGGTCTCGAAACGCTCCGCATATTCGCTCTTCAGCAGCAGCGTCGGGATAATGGTGACGAGATTGGCATTGCCGCAGCGCTCGCCAAGCCCGTTCAGCGTGCCCTGGATCTGGCGCACGCCCGCGCGCACGGCGGCAAAGGAATTCGCCACGCCATTGCCGGTGTCGTCATGGGCATGAATGCCCAGATGGTCGCCCGGGATGACCTTGGCCACGGCCGTGACGATGGCCTCGATCTCGTGCGGCAGCGTGCCGCCATTGGTGTCGCACAGCACGACCCAGCGCGCGCCATGGTCATAGGCGGCCCTCGCGCAGCGCAGCGCATAATCGGGATTGGCCTTGTAGCCATCGAAGAAATGCTCGCAATCGAGGATCGCTTCGCGCCCCGCCTTGCGCACGTGGTCGATGGAGTCCGCAATGCCCTCGACATTTTCATCAAGCGTGCAGCCCAGCGCGACATGGACATGATAGTCCCACGTCTTGGCCACAAAAGTGATCGTGTCGGCCTTGGCTTCGAGCAGCAGCGCAACGCCGGGATCATTGGCGGCCGAGCGCCCCGCCCGCTTCGTCATGCCAAAGGCGGCGAACTTCGCCTTGATCTTCGGACGCACGGAGAAGAATTCCGTGTCCATCGGATTGGCGCCGGGATAGCCGCCCTCCACGTAATCGATGCCGAGCTGGTCGAGGAGCCCCGCGATCTGGCGCTTGTCTTCCAGCGAGAAATCGACGCCAGTTGTCTGCGCGCCGTCGCGCAAGGTCGTGTCGAACAGAGTGAGGCGTTCGCGGGTCATGGCGCGAGGTCTTTCGTGAGCGTGGTCAGGCCGAGCCATTCGTCGGCGATGATGCGCGTGTTGCGGCTCTGCGCGACATAGCCGCGCTTCTTGAAGAAAGGCTCGGCGGTGTCGCTGGAATCGACGGTCAGCTTCTTGGCCCCGCGTGCGCCGGCAAGCTTTTCCAGCGCATTGCACAAGAGGGTCCCGACGCCCTGCCCCGCGACCGAGGGAAACACGTAAAGCAGGTCGATCAGCTCGGTGCCCTCAAGCGCCGCGAAGCCGACCGGCACGCCATCCAGGGTGGCGACGAGCGTCAGCCTGGAGGCGAGCCGCTTGCCGAAGTCCGCCTCGTCATCGGCGATCGACATCCAGGCGGCGCGCTGTTCGACGCTGTAATCATCGGCGGTGAGCTCTTCTATGCTCGCACAGAAAATAGCGGCGAGCACCGGCGCATCGGCGGCGAGATAGGGGCGCAAGGAGGCGGTCATGGGCGGAATTCCATCAGCATCGTCATTGCGAGCGCAGCGAAGCAATCCAGAGGCCGCGCGTGGGGCTTCTGGATTGCTTCGCCTTCGGCTCGCAATGACGGCTCACGGGTGGCAGAAGGGCTGCGCCCGACGCTCATACCTTCACCTCCCACTGGGTGATCAACTCGCCATCCGGCCCCTTGCCGTCGCGCAATTGAATGCCCATCGCGACAAGTTCGTCGCGGATGCGGTCGCTTTCGGCAAAGTCCTTGGCCTTGCGGGCGGCAATGCGGGCGTTGATGAGGCGCTGGACCTGCAATTCGTCGATGGCAGCGGATGCGGGATGCCAGCCGATCCATTCGGGCAGGCTCTTCTGGAACAGGCCAAGCAGCTGCCCGCAGGACGCCAGCCGCGTTCCGGCGAGTGCAACGCCATCCACGGCTTCCGAGTAGAGCCTGCGCAGAACCGTGATGGCCTCGGGCATGTTGAGATCATCCTCGAGCGCCGCCATGAACTCGGGCGGGATCATCGCGGGAGACGCCGCATACTGGCTGGCGATTGCATACATTTTGTCGAGTTCGCGTTTCGTCTCGCGCAAGGATGCGACCGTCCAGTCGATCGGCTGGCGATAATGCGTCTTCAACATGTTGAAGCGGATGACCTCACCCTGCCAGTCCGACAGGGCGGCATTGATCGTGATGAAATTGCCGAGGCTCTTCGACATTTTCTCGCCTTCGACCTGCAGGAAGCCGTTGTGCATCCAAACGCTCGCCATGATCGAATGACCGAAGGCGCAGCGCGACTGGGCGATTTCGTTTTCATGATGCGGGAAGACGAGATCGATGCCGCCGCCGTGAATGTCGAACGTCTCGCCCAGATGCTTCCAGCTCATCGCCGAGCATTCGACATGCCAGCCAGGACGCCCGAAGCCCCAAGGTGAGTCCCAGCCCGGCTCGCCATCTTTCGAGGGCTTCCAAAGCACGAAATCCATATCGTCGCGCTTGTAGGCCGCCACATCGACGCGGGCGCCCGCCAGCATCTCGTCGAGCGGCCGGCGCGACAGGCGCCCGTAATCGCTCATCGAGGGCACCGAAAACAGCACATGGCCTTCCGCCGCATAGGCATTGCCGGCGGCGATCAGCTTTTCGATGATGGCGATCATTTCGGCAATGTGCTCGGTGGCGCGCGGCTCGACGTCGGGCTTGAGGCAGCCCAGCGCCGCGACATCCTCGTGGAAGATGCGCGCGGTCTCGTCCGTCAATTCGCGGATGGTGATCCCGCGCTCGGCGGCGCGCGCGTTGATCTTGTCGTCCACGTCGGTGATGTTGCGCACATAAGTGACGCTCGCCTCGCCATAGACATGGCGCAGCAGGCGATAGAGCACGTCAAAGACGATGATCGGGCGGGCGTTTCCAATATGCGCGAAGTCGTAGACCGTGGGTCCACAGACATACAGGCGCACATGCGCGCGATCGATCGGCGTGAAGATATCCTTCTGCCGGGTCAGCGTGTTGTACAGGCGCAAAGGCGTAGGCTGAGCCATGATTTCCCCTTGAAGCCTGCTGGCCGGGGGCTTTGCTTCGAAACGAAGGTCTTGGGGTGCAAGACGGCGCCAGCCAGCAGGAAAGCTAGCTGATCATAATCCGGCAAGTGATGCAGGCGAGGCGCGTCATCTCAGCACCATGCGGCAGACGTGAATTCCCGTCAAGCACCGGGCGTCACGCCATGGTTAAGAGTCTTTTAAAGAAATCACCGTAGTTTCAAGCGTCTCCAACTTACAGGGTCGCCTCAATGCGTCGTATGCTCCGCATCATGCTCCGTCTCAGCCTGATCCCTGCCCTCCTCGCGGGTGCATTCGCGCTTCCCTCCGTGCCGGCACCTGCCGCGGAGACATTCCTGATTACGCATGACGAATCCTATGGCCTCGCCGATTGCCTCTCAGCCGGCGCGTCCTGCGCCCGCACGGTTGCTGACGCCTGGTGCTCGACGATGGGGCGTGGCCCGTCCGTTTCCTTCGGCCCTGCCGAGAACGAGACCCCGATGATCGAAACGGCTGCCGATACCCCCAGACAGAGCGGTCTGCGCGTCACCTGCGGCTAGTCGGGGATGAGGTCGAGGTCTTCGATGACCCCTCGATCAGCTTATCACTCTAGATCACATAGACAGACATGCTGCGCTTGGCATCGAAGCCGCGCTCGATCTGCATCGTCTTGAAGATGAACGGCCAACGCCCGGTCACGGCGGCAGCAAGGCCCAGACTCATTCCCACAGCCTATGCAAAGAACGCGCAACGCATCATTTTCTCCTGCCTTCGGCTCTGATATGGGATGTTGGTCCGCGCTTCACAGGGCCGCCTTCTTGCCGCCGCGATAGGCGCGCAGAGGAAGGCGGTCGCCTGCAGCGACTCAGAAACTGACCAGCCGGGCCAGAACAACCGGGGAGCCATGATGAAGCGGCAAAACACCAACACAGCGCCAAAGCGGCGCCTTGGCCGGGTGCTGTCCGCCATGATCCTGCTGGCCGGCATGAGCGCTTCCGAAGGCGGCGCGCTGGCGCAGGCCGTAGACTGCAACCGGCTCGCGCAACAGATTTCGGCGCTCGGCACGCCCGGCGGGAACATCGATCCCGCCCGTGCCCAGCAGTTCCGCGACGCCGCCAACCGGCAGCAGTCCGAACTCGACCGGACATCCGCCCAAGCTGCATCGATTGGCTGCGGACGCCGCCAGTTCCTGTTCTTCGGCGATGCCCCGCCGCGCGAATGCGGGCCGCTCGAGCAGCAGATCACGCGCATGCGCGCCAATCTCGCCGACCTGCGCCAGCAGGCCCAGCAGGCTGGTGGCGACGATGGCGCACGCCGCGAACTCACCGCACGCTATGACGCGGCGTGTCGTGGCCAACAGCAGCGCAGCGGCGGCTTTTTCGACGCCCTGTTCGGCGGCGGCCCACGCATGCCGCGCGACGTGGCACCGCTCGAAGGCGAGTCCGTGATGCCAATACCCGAGGACATGTCGCCCGCAGCCGGCTCGCTCGCGGTCTGCGTGCGCACCTGCGACGGGGGCTTCTTCCCTGTATCCTATTCGGCCAACCGCACGCGCTTCCAGGAACTGGGCGATCTCTGCCAGGCCATGTGCCCGAATGTGGAGACGCAGCTCTACACCATGAGCATGGGCCGTGAGATCGAGCAATCCGTCGGCTCCGACGGCAAGCCATACATAAACATGCCGAACGCCAGCAAATTCCGCACGAAATATGACTCGACCTGCACCTGCAAGAGGGCCGACCAGAGCTGGGTCGAGGCACTCGGCAATGCCGAAAAAATGCTCGGCCGTGACAGCCGCCGCGACCAGATCGTCACACCCGAGCGCGCCGCCGAACTGTCGCGTCCGCAATCGGCCAAGGTGCCTGCGGCCCCGGCCGCCAAGCCCGGCACCAAGCCCGACCCGCGCGCAGCCGCGCGCAGCCAGCGCATCGAGCAGGAAATTGCGGCGGAAGCAGCCTCCGGTGCCCAGGCACCGACCGCGTCGCGTGACTCCGCCGGCATTGCGGCGGGTCGCGTCAACAATGGCTCGAACTATTCGCTGACCGACGGTCCCACGCGTGACGCAAAGGATCCCGAAGGCGCTACCCGCCGGGTGCGGACAGTCGGCCCGCAGCTTTGATGCGGCCGATCAGGGGCAGGAGCTGCGCCAGCTCCGGTCCCTGATCGCGCCCGGTCAGCGCCAGACGCAGCGGATGGAACAGCGCCCGGCCCTTGCGGCCGGTCTTTTCCTTGATGGCTGCCGTCCAGCGGCTCCACGTTTTGTCATCGAAAATCTCGTCAGGCAGCAGCGCCAGCGCGTCGCGGCAATAATCGGCGTCCTCGATCACGGGCTCGATCTCGCCCTCGACCACGCGCCACCAGTCGGGCACATCTTCCATGCGCGTGAGATTGCCGCGCACGGCCAGCCAGAAGCCTTCTGCCCTGGTGCCCGCGATCTCGTGATGCGCGAGCCGTTCGCGCACTGTCTCGAACGGCAAGGCATGCAGGGTGCGCGCGGACAGCGCCTGCAGTTCCGCCTCGTCGAACCGCGCTGCGCCGCGCGACACATGGTTGAGATCGAAGACCTCGCCCAATTCCTCCAGCGAGGCAACCGGATGCACTGAATCCGACGAGCCGGTGAGCACGGCGAGTACGGCAACGGCGAGCGGCTCGATGCCGGCCTCGCGCAATCCCGCAATCGACAGCGAACCCGAGCGTTTGGACAGGCCCTCGCCGCTTGCCGTCGTGAGCAGATTGTGGTGCCCGAAGCACGGTGCCTTGCGGTCCGCCGTCAGAGCCTCAAAGAGCTGGATCTGCACCGCCGTATTGGTGACGTGATCCTCGCCGCGGATGACATGGGTGATGCCCAGGTCGATGTCATCGACCACGGAGGGCAAGGTGTAGAGATAGGAGCTGTCCTCGCGGATCAGCACCGGGTCGGACAGCGAGCCCGCCTCGATCTGGCTGGCCCCGCGCACGACATCGTCCCAGCGCATGGTGCGGTCCTGGAGCTTGAAGCGCCAGTGCGGCTTGCGGCCTTCAGCTTCCAGCGCGGTGCGCTCGTCGCTCGTGAGTTTCAGGCCGGCGCGATCGTAGATCGGCGGTGCCCCGCGTGCGATCTGGCGCTTGCGACGGCGGTCGAGTTCATCCGCCGTCTCGTAGCAGGAATAGAGCAGCCCCGCCGCCTTCAGGCTTTCCGCCGCCGCGTCATAAAGCGCAAAGCGCTGCGACTGGCGCACGACGAGATCGGGCGCAATGCCAAGCCAGGCGAGATCGACCTCGATGGCTTGGGCATATTCTTCCTTGGAGCGTTCCAGATCGGTGTCGTCGAAGCGCAGCACAAATGTGCCGAGCTTCTTTTTCGCGAACAGCCAGTTGAAGAAAGCCGTGCGCGCATTGCCGATGTGGATGCGCCCTGTCGGCGAGGGAGCAAAACGGACTCGTGTCATGTCATTCCTCGAAACGCTCGGCGGAGCCCAGCGGTTTCTTCGGTGAGAGGCTGGCGTCAGGCGCGCGCGCGGGCAAGCCTGAATCGCGAAAGCGATTGACGATCGGGTAACGACGGTCGCGGCCAAAATTCTTGTGCGTCACCTTCACGCCCGGCGCCGACTGGCGGCGCTTGTATTCGGCGAGATAGAGCAACCGCTCGATCTTCTTCACGGTGTCGAGCGCATGGCCGCGCGCGACAATGTCGGAGACGCGCATTTCATGTTCGACGAGACATTCGAGAATGTCGTCGAGCACCGGATAGGGGGGAAGCGAATCCTCGTCCTTCTGGTCGTCGCGCAATTCGGCGGACGGCGGCTTGGTCATGATGTTGTCAGGGATGACGATCCCGTCCGGCCCCAGCGCACCGTCCGGCTTCCAGCGATTGCGCAATTGGCAAAGGCGGAAGACCTGCATCTTGTAGAGATCCTTGATCGGATTGAAGCCGCCGTTCATGTCGCCATAGATGGTGGCGTAGCCGACCGACATTTCCGACTTGTTGCCGGTGGTCACCAGCATCGGGCCAAACTTGTTCGACACCGACATCAGCAGCGCACCGCGCACGCGGCTCTGCAGGTTTTCTTCCGTGAGATCGCGCGGACGCCCGGCAAACAGCGGCGCGAGCACCGCTTCGAGCCCTTCCACCGCGGGCGCAATGGGCAGCATGTCGTAGCGCACGCCCAGCGCCTGCGCGCAGGCCTGCGCATCGGTCAGTGAATCCTGCGACGTGTAGCGGAACGGCAGCATGATGCAGTGGACGCGCTCCGGCCCCAGCGCATCGGCGGCCATGGCCGCGCAAATCGCGGAATCGATGCCGCCAGACAGGCCCATGACGACGCCCGGAAAATTGTTCTTCTCCACGTAATCGCGCAAGCCCATCACACAGGCGGTGTAATCGGCCTCGTCGCCCTCGGGCAGGAGGGCGCGCGCGCCCGGCTCGCAGGCCCAGCCGTCGCGGCCACGCACGAAAGCGCAGGTCGTGACCACGGCGCGGAACGCGGGCAGTTGCACCGCGATGGTGCGATCCGTGTTGAGCACGAAGGACGCGCCGTCGAACACCAGTTCGTCCTGTCCGCCGACCTGGTTGAGATAGGCGATGGGCAACTCCGTCTCGAGGACGCGGGCGAGCGCAATCTGGACGCGCTGGTCGGTCTTGCCGCGCCAATAGGGCGAACCATTGGGGACCAGAAGCAGTTCGGCGCCGGTCTCGACGAGGCATTCGCAGACCTCTTCCGACCAGATGTCCTCGCAGACCGGAATGCCGATGCGCACGCCCTTGAACACGATGGGTCCGGGCAGCGGCCCGCGTGCAAAGACGCGCTTCTCGTCGAAGACGCCGTAATTGGGCAGGTCGACCTTGAAGCGCACCGCCTCGATCTTGCCGCCCGCCAGCAGCGCATAGGCATTGTAGAGTTTTCCCTCCTCCGCCCAAGGCAGGCCGACCAGCAGCGCAGGACCACCATCGGCGGTTTCGCGCGCCAGTTCCTCGGCGGCGGCGCGGCAGGCCTCCTGGAAGGCGGGCTTCAGGACGAGATCCTCGGGCGTGTAGCCCGCCAGATTCATCTCCGGGAACATGACAAGATCAGCCCCCTGCCCGGCGGCCTCGGCGCGCGCCGCGCGCACAATATCCGCATTGCCGACGATGTCGCCGACGATCGAGGGGGTCTGGGCCAGCGCTAGCATGAGCCGGTCGGCGGGGGAGGTCTTGGCGAGGGTCATGAATGCCATTTAAAGCGAGCGGGCGAGCGGGGCAATGGGCGGTATGCGCCGAGCCCCAGCCTCGTCATTGCGAGGAGCCGAAGGCGACGCGGCAATCCATCTAATGGCAGCCACCCGAAGATGGATTGC
>CAIWVR010000096.1 GCA_903916165.1 uncultured Hyphomicrobiales bacterium
CGATGATCACCAGCAATCAGGCGGTGATTTTCGAGGCTTTGCGCCTGATTGGCTGGCGCGGTGAAAAGCGCCCGCCAGGCCGCGTGTTCGAGACGCTCGTATAACCTGTGCTATGGATTGAACGACGGACCAGAAAAAAGTCCACGCCAAGGAAGGAACGACGAATGGGGCTTCTTATCCGGGCACTCGTGCTCATGCCTGTCCTGTGCCCGCTCGCGGCAACCGCCGCAGACGAGGCGACCTTCTTCCGCGACAAGCAGATGCGGCTCGTTGTCGGTTCGGCCGCCGGCTCGGGCTATGACGTCAACGCGCGCCTGCTGGCGCGCCATTATCCCAATCACCTGCCGGGCACGCCCAATATCATCGTGCAGAACCAGGTTGGCGCAGGCAGCGTCGCCATGGCCAACGGCCTCTACAACACCGCCCCGAAGGATGGCTCGGTCATTGGTGCCGCCATCAACGGGATGCCGACCTCGGCCCTGTTCACGCCCGAGGTGACGCAGTTCGATCCACGCAAGTTCAACTGGATCGGCAGCACCAATCGCGACACACAGATCACCTATGTCTGGCACACGGCACCGGTGAAATCGCTCGCCGACCTGATGAAGACCGAAATCGTCGTGGGCGCGACATCGGCTGGCACGACACAATACGAATATCCGATCGTCGCCGCCCAACTTCTCGGCCTGAAATACAAGCTGATCTCCGGCTACAAGGGCACGACCGACATCCACCTCGCCATGGAGCGCGGCGAGGTGCAGGGCATGGGTTCCAACGCCTGGCTCAGCCTGAAGAC
Source organism: uncultured Hyphomicrobiales bacterium (assembly GCA_903916165.1). Taxonomy (GTDB): domain Bacteria; phylum Pseudomonadota; class Alphaproteobacteria; order Rhizobiales; family Beijerinckiaceae; genus Terripilifer. The sequence continues at coordinate 797 of CAIWVR010000096.1, forward strand.
GCTCAACGCCGACTGGATCAAGGAGGGGAAGGTCATCCCCATCGTCCATTTCAACTTCGAGCGTCATCCCGACCTGCCCAACGTGCCCACGATCTTCGACGCGACGAAGACGGATGCCGATCGCCAGGCGATGGGGCTGATGGTGGGCCGGCTGGAATATGGCCGTCCCTTCTTCCTGCCGCCGGGCGTGGCGGCCGATCGCGTGCAGCTGATGCGCCGCGCCTTCGACGCGACAATGAAAGACCCCGCCTATCTGGCCGACGCGGCGCGTGCGCAGATCGATGTCGATGCCATCACCGGAGAGCGCGTCGCGGACCTCGTCGACAAGGCGATGGCGACGCCGGCCGATGTGGTCGAACGGGTGCGGCAGGCGTTGAATTCCGGAGCAAAGTAAAAGTCCTATGACAACAAGAAATGAGACCGGATACCGGCTCGCCGTCGACATCGGCGGCACCTTTACCGACATTGTCCTGGAGACGCCGGACGGGTTTGAATCCGGCAAAGTGCTGACAACGCCAGAGCGCCCCGAACAGGGCGTGATCGACGGCGTGAAGATGGTGCTCGAAAAGGCGAATGTTTCGGCCACGCAGCTCGACATCGTCATCCATGGCACGACGCTGGCGACCAATGCGATCATCGAGCGACGCGGGGCGCGCACGGCGCTGATCACCACGCGCGGCTTTCGTGACACGCTCGAATTCGCCTTCGGCCACCGCTTCGATCAATATGACCTCGAACTGGAGCGACCACAGCCGCTCGTGTCGCGCCCCTGGCGATATGAGGCGACAGAGCGCATGGCCGCCGACGGCAGCGTTCTGCTCGCGCTCGACGAGCAGAATGTGCGCGATCTCGCCGTGCGTCTGCGCGCGGAAAAGATCGAATCCGTCGCCGTCTGCTTCATTCACGCCTATCGCAATGGCGCGCATGAGAAGCGCGTGCGCGAGATCCTGACAGAAGAATGCCCGGAGATCTTCGTCTGCCTGTCGCATGAGGTCTGCCCGGAAATCCGTGAATATGAGCGGACATCGACCACGACCGCCAATGCCTATGTGCAGCCGCTGATGTCGACCTATCTCGGCAAATTGTCGGACTCGCTGAAGGCGCTGGGCGTCGGCGCGCCGCTCCTGATGATCATGTCGTCGGGCTCACTGACCTCGGTTGAGACCGCGCGGCGCCTGCCGATCCGGCTCGTCGAATCCGGGCCGGCTGGCGGCGCCATTCTCGCGCGCGATGTCGCCAGGGAAATCGGCGCGGCCCGTTCGGTGGCGCTCGACATGGGCGGCACGACAGCCAAAATCATCCTGCTCACCGATTACGAACCGCGCCATGCCCGCGCGATGGAAGTGGCGCGTGCCTATCGCTTTCTGGCCGGCAGCGGCCTGCCGCTGCGCATCCCGGTCATCGAGATGATCGAGATCGGCGCCGGCGGTGGCTCGATCGCGCATGTGGACGAACTCGGCCGCGTCGCCGTGGGTCCCGAAAGCGCGGGCTCGGTGCCCGGCCCCGCCTGCTACGGCCGCGGCGGGACGCGCCCGACCGTGACCGATTCCGACCTGCTGCTGGGCAAGCTC
>CAIWVR010000097.1 GCA_903916165.1 uncultured Hyphomicrobiales bacterium
TCCGCGCTCACGCCCTGCCAGACGGCAAGTCCGAAAAACGGGATCAGCCCGGCAACCCCCAGCAGCAGCGCCGAGATCGGGATGTGCTGGTTCTGTTCGACGATGTTGGACTCGCTCATTGAAGCGAAATGATCCGCGTGTTTGCCTTGGAGCGGGGCAAAGCCTCGGGTGGGTCCACGGTCAAACCGGCGCGGGAACCTCCGACAATGGCCTCGAAACCCGGCGCTTCATTGGCGCCTGGCTCGGGTGCCCGCAGTGCAAAACTCTCGACCGCGCGGCGTGCCTCGTTGATTTGCTTGGGCACCATGCGCCCGGCGACCTCTTCCCGGCGGTTCAGCGCTTCGGGATCCCCTTGCGCGGCGGCAAGGGCGAAATATTTATAGGCCTCGACGAGGTCGGTGGAAACGCCCAGTCCGCGCAGGTGGAGCACGGCGAGATTGAATTGGCTGTCGCGCAGGCCGTGTTCCCCGGCACGGCGGAACAAGGCCGCAGCGGCGACATAGTCGGGCTTGGCATCAGCCCCATCGGCCAGCAGCACACCGAGATTGTGCATGGCGCGCACATGCCCGGATTCCGCGGCGCTGGTGTACCAGCGGATGGCGTCCTTCGTCGACCTTTCGACGCCAGCACCCTTCTCATACAGCGCGGCCAGCCGATATTGCGCAGGCGCATAATTTTGCTGCGCAGCCTTTTCCAGCCAGCGTGCCGCCTGCGGCGCGTCGCGGCCCACGCCACGGCCCTCGGCCAGACGCGTGGCAAGTTCGAACTGTGCGGCGGGATGTCCGTTGGTCGCCAGGTCGCGCAAGATGCCGAGCGCGGAGTCGGGCCGTGCCAGGGATATAACCGGCAGGGGATCGAGCGCACCGGATGCCGGGTCGGGTGCGGGCGCGCGTTCATTTGTGCCGACGTTGTGGCTCTCGGCGGTGCTGGAGGCAATCTGCGGCCCGGCGTTCGGCAGGGCTGAGGGCCTGTCGCCCCCGATCCACTGAAAGGCACTCATGGTGAGGACGAGGCCGGTGATGCCCAGCATGATCCTGCGCGGCGATTCGCCGAGGGCGAGACGGCCCGGCGCATCGGCGTCCTGCGCAGCGGCCTGGTGTTCTGTCGCGACGCGCGGCGGCGGCGGTGGCGAACCGCCCATCAGCCGCGTGGCCCGTCGTGCGGCCGCAATGAAGCTGCGCTGGGCGGCGCGGGGCTCGGACATTTCCAGCGCCATGTCGAGCGATTCGTCCTGGCGGAGCGGTCGTGCAGGGAGGGTCGTGTCTGTCGGCTCGACGACGATGGCAGGCGCGGCGGCGACGATCTCCGCCACAGGCACGCAAGCGGCGGGCGTCGCAGGTTCAGGGGTGGAGGCGGTCTGTATATCTTCGAGTGCGGGAGCCTGGGTCATGTCCCCGGGTTTTGGCGCAGGCAGGGGTGTGCGCAACTCGCCGACGTCGTTTTCCAGCATGGCGAGCCGGTCGACGACCTTCTCGAGCGTCTCGTGCACGGCGTCCAGTGTTGTGCGGGTGCGGCGGTCCGTTTCGTCCTGCCATTCGCGCAGGGTGGAAAGATCGCGGGCGATGGTCTGGCCAGCACTGGCGTCCGGGGCCTGTGTCTCTTCGACCTTGACCAACAGGTCACCGAGGCTGCGCTCCAGCGTGCTGATCGCTTCGGTGGCTTCGCCGTGCCGGTCGAGACGTTCTGCAATGCGCAGGACCTGGTTCTCGATCGCCTGCAGGGCGCGCGGGTCCTGCGCCCCGACGCTGGCGACCTGTTCGAGCTTGACGGAGAGGCGACTGACGATGTCGTCCAGATAACCGGGCGGCGGCAGGTTTTGCGGAAGGCTGGGCTGCGAAACCGCGCGGTGCATCTCTTCCATGCGCGCGCGCAGAGCGGTGATCTGTTCGCCCGGCCATTCGCTGCGCAGACCGTCGAGGCGGGCCAGAACGCTGTCCTGCAGCCCGGCGATGCGCTCGATGATCGGCGGTGTATCGAGTTTTTCGGAAATCTCGGCAACCTGCAGCTCGATGTTTTGCAGGCGCTGCGCCTGATCGTCGGCAAGCCGCACGCCGGCATTGGCGGCAAGCTTTTCCAGTGAGAGGCGAATCTCGGAGAGACATTCGGCGACATGGCCAGGCAGCGGCGCATCGCGCAGGTCCGGGCTGAGCGCGGGGCTTGCAGCCATGGTCTCGATGGCGCGACGCAA
>CAIWVR010000098.1 GCA_903916165.1 uncultured Hyphomicrobiales bacterium
CCCTCACCCCGGCTCGGGGCTATGGCCCCGAGTCCGCCCTCTCCCGTTGGGAGAGGGGTACACGCACCATTGACCCATGCAGCCACGCCACTAAGCTTGCCCACACACATGCCGCCATATCACGAGCGGCCTTCGGGAGGATATATGAAAACGACGCTCTTGGCCGCCGGTGCCTTCGCCGCCTTCGCCCTGACACCTGCCCTGGCCGCCGACCAGGCGATGATCGATGCCGCCAAAAAAGAAGGCGAGGTCAATTGGTACACGACGCAAATCGTGAACCAGTTCGTGCGTCCCTCGATCACGGCATTCGAGAAGAAATACGGCATCAAGGTCAATTACTTTCGCGGCAATGCGACCGACATTGCGCTGAAAGTCTCAACCGAGGCGAAGGCCGGGCGCATGCAGGCCGATGTCGTCGACGGCACGGCGACCAGCGTCATGCTGCGGCGTGACGACCATGTCATGAAATGGGTGCCTGACAACAAGTTCGACAAGCAGTTTGTCGATCCCGATGGCTACTGGATCGCCTCGAACTTTTATGTCCTGACCCCGGGCTACAACACCGAATTGGTGAAAAAGACCGACGTGCCGAAAACCTATGCCGACCTGCTCGATCCAAAATGGAAGGGCAAGATGATCTGGAATGCGACGGCGTCGTCCTCGGCGGGGGCTGGCTTTGTCGGCACTGTCCTGCTCTCGATGGGCGAGGACAAGGGCATGGACTATCTGCGCGCCTTGGCCAAACAGAATGTCGTCAGCGTCGCCAGTTCCGGCCGCCAGGTGCTCGATCAGGTGATCGCGGGCGAATATCCCATTGGCCTGCAGATCTTCAACAACCACGCCTCGATCAGCGCACGCCAGGGCGCGCCGTCCGCCTGGGCACCGCTCGATACGTCGCTAGCCGTCATCGCGACGATTTCGGTCACCAAGGCCAGTCCGCATCCCAATGCCGCGAAGCTCTTTATGGAGTTCGTCACCTCTGAGGAAGGACAGAAGCTGCTGGCGGAGGCGGGCGAATTGCCGGTTCATCCGAATGTGAGGCCGCTCGACCCGTCGCTGCGTCCCGAGGACGGGAAGTTCAAGGCGCAATTCATCAGTCCCGAACAGCTCGAACAATCCATGCCGCGTTGGTCGAGAACATATCAGGACCTGTTCCGCTAACGTGCGGGAGCCAGGCGGGGAGTTGAACATGGTTGAGAAATGCGGCGGCGCGTCGATGACGCGTCGAGTCTTTGCAGCAAGCGGCCTTTCGTTGATGGCGGCACCGACGCTTGTCCGGGCGCAGGAGGGGTCATTCGCCAAGCTGGCTCTGGACGCCTCGCCGGACCGCGCCGCGCGTCTCCTGAAAGGCGCGAAGGAGGAGGGCACGCTCTCCGTCTATGGCTCGGCGCCTGTCGAGGACATGTCACATATTTTCGCCGCCTTCGAGAAGAAGCATGGCATCAAGGTGCGCTATTGGCGCGCCGGCCCGCAGGAGCTGATCCGTCGGGCTGAAACCGAGTACAAGGCAGGGCGGTTCGACATTGATATCGTGCAGGCCAATGGCCCCACATTGGAGGCTCTGCGCCGGGAGACTATTTTCCAGGCTGTCGCATCGGCCAATCACGCTGATCTCTTGCCGCAGGCGGTACCCGCCCATCGCGAATGGGTGGGCGAACGCCTCAACATCATCATCGGCGCCTATAATACGAAGGCCGTGAAAGCGGAGACTGTGCCGACGAGCTACGCGGGCTTTGCCGATCCGGCCTGGCTCGGCAAGATCGCGGTCGAGGCGACAGATTACGACTGGCTTGCGACCGTGGTCTCGTCCATGGGCGAAGAGCAGGGCATCGAGATCTTCAGGCGCATCGGGCGCACGGCGGGCTTTTCGGTCCGCAAGGGTCACACGCTCATCACCACTCTGGTGGCGGCGGGCGAAATCCCGATGTCGCTCAACGTCTTTTCCTACAAGGTCGACCAACTTGCGAAGGACGGCGCACCGATTGCGCCGCTGACGATCCCTCCCGCTGTCGGTCGCGTCAACGGCATGGGCGCTGCGCGGCGCCCGCCGCATCCGAATGCAACGCTGCTCTATTATGAATTCATGCTGTCGGAGGCGCAGACGATCCTGAGCGAGCGCGATTTCACGCCGACGAACCAGAAGGTACAAAAGCTGCCCGACGGCCTGAATCTGCAATTCGTCGATTCCGCCAAACTGCTCGACGAGGGCGACAAGTGGACGCAACTCTGGAAAGAGATCACGACGCTGCGTCCGGGGAAATAAGTCTCGTCATTGCGAGCGGAGCGAAGCCATCCAGTCCCGGATCTTGTCTCCGCGCGCAATGCCCGTCTCGCACGGAAATCAACGCTGCGTTCTGGATGGCTTCGCTCCGCTTGCACTGACGGCGGCGGCATGGTCAGGCCCCCGCGCAAACCCTCTGGCCGACCTTTTCCAGCAGCAGGGCATGGGCGTGGTCGATCACATCATCGATCGAGGGCGTGCGCGCCAGCAGGCCGGCCGCCGCCGCTGAAACGTCGTCGCGGGTCGGCAGGTGGGGCACGTGAAAGCCGGCCAGCACATCGACCGCGCGGGTCTGCGCATTGGCGAGCTTGCTGCGCAGGTCGCTGGCGTGCGGCAGATGCGCCAGCGCGCCGTTCACGCGCGCGGCGATCTGCTCGACATTGAACGTCGCCACCACATCCGCCGCCGCCTTGTTGATGACGCGCGCGCCCAGCCGGTGCTCGTTGCGCAAAACCGCCAGCGGCGGCACCTTCATGTCATGCACGATGCGCAGCTTTGAGAGCCCGAGCAGGATGTAATAGGTGAAGTCGATCTGCCAAAGATGAAAGCCCTGCCTGACGCTGGACTGGTAGGCATGGTGGTTGTTGTGCCAGCCCTCGCCCATGGTGAAGAAGGCGAGGATCCAGTTGTTGCGGCTGTCATCGCCCGTCACATAGACCTTGTCGCCATGCACATGTGCCAGCGAATTGATGCAGAAGGTCGCGTGATACAGCGCGACCGTGGTCCAGAAGAAGCCCACAAACAGGCCGCTCCAGCCCGCGACCAGATAGCAGAGCACGGCGAGCACGACGGCGGGGGCGAGTTCGAAGCGGTGCAGAAAGCGCAGCTCCGGATATTTTGCAAAATCCTCGATCTTCACGAGATCGGTCGAATCGTTGCGGCGGGCGAAGATCCAGCCGACATGCGAATAGAGAAAGCCCTTGTGGCGCGGCGAGTGAATGTCCGTATCCGTATCGGAAAACAGGTGGTGATGGCGGTGCTTGGCGGCCCACCACAGCACGCTCTTCTGCGCGGTGGCCTGCGCGATCCAGGCCAGCATGAACTGGAAGACACGGCTCGTCTTGTAGCTGCGATGCGAAAAGTAGCGATGATAGCCACCCGTCACGCCGAACATGCCGAGCCAGTAGAGGCCGACGCCCAGCAGGGCGGCCTGCCAGGTCACGCCGCTCCAGATCGCGCCGAAACAGGCGA
>CAIWVR010000099.1 GCA_903916165.1 uncultured Hyphomicrobiales bacterium
GAGGGCAAGGCGATGAAGAGCTGCACGCTGCTCGCCATCGGGCTTGAAGGGGCCCAGATCACCACGATCGAGGGCCTCGCCAAGGGCCAGGAGCTGCATCCGATGCAGGCCGCCTTCCGCGAGCATCATGGTCTGCAATGCGGCTTCTGCACGCCGGGCATGATCATGGCGGCGGTCGACATGGTCAACCGCAAGGGCAATGACCTCGACGACAAGACCATCCGCGAGGAGCTCGAGGGGAATATCTGCCGTTGTACGGGCTATCACAATATCGTCAAGGCCATCCATTCTGGTGCCGAGGCCATGGGCGCGGGTAAATAAGCGGGCACCGCAATATGTTATGAAGCCAGGCAAGACCAAGAGCCGGACGCCAGCGTCGCGAACCGGCCCCTTTTTCTGGAGGGGATGCAGATGACCAGCACCGGCATTGGCGCGCGTGTCCAGCGCAAGGAAGATTTTCGCTTCATCACCGGCAAGGGCCATTACACGGACGATGTGAACCGCCATGGCCAGACCCATGCGGCCTTCCTGCGATCGCCGCACGCCCATGCCGAGATCCGTTCCATCGACGCCTCTGCGGCTCTGTCCATGCCGGGCGTCGTGGCGATCTTCACCGGCGATGACCTCGTCGCCGACAAGATCGGCGGGCTGATCTGCGGCTGGATGATCCATTCCAGGGACGGCGAACCGATGAAGGCCGGCGCCCATCCAGCCCTTGCGCAGGGCAAGGTGCGCTATGTCGGCGACCATGTCGCCGTCATTATCGCCGAGACCCTGTCGCAGGCGCGCGATGCGCTGGAGAAAATCATCGTCGACTACAAGGTTCTGCCTGCCAATGTTGCGACGCGCGATGCGCTGAAACCCGGCACCCCGGTGGTGCATGACGTCGCGCCCGACAATGCCGTCTATCGCTGGGCGCTCGGCAACGAGGCCGAGACGCAGGCCGCTTTTGCGAAAGCCGCGCATGTCACGAAAATGGACATTGTCAACAATCGCCTGATCCCGAACCCGATGGAGCCGCGCGCGGCGGTGGGCGACTGGGATTCCGGCAGCGACGCCTTCACCCTCTACACGACAAGCCAGAACCCGCATGTTGCCCGCCTCGTGCTGTCGGCCTTTATCGGCATTGCGCCCGAGCACAAGCTGCGCGTCATCGCGCCCGATGTCGGTGGCGGCTTCGGCTCGAAGATCTTCATCTATGCCGAGGAGACCGTCTGCGTCTGGGCGGCAAAGAAGGTGGGGCGTCCGGTGAAATGGACGAGCGACCGCACGGAGGCTTTTCTTGCCGACGCGCATGGCCGCGATCATGTCACCCATGCCGAAATGGCACTCGATACTGCGGGCAAGGTTCTGGGCCTGCGCGTTCACACCACGGCCAATCTCGGTGCCTATCTCTCGACCTTCTCGTCGTCGGTGCCGACCTATCTCTACGCGCCGCTGCTGTCGGGCCAGTACAACATCCCCGCCATCTATTGCGAGGTCGATGGCGTCTACACCAACACCGCGCCCGTCGACGCCTATCGCGGCGCGGGCCGCCCGGAGGCGACTTTCGTCATCGAGCGCATGATGGAGGTTGCGGCCCGCGAAATCGGCGCGGACCCGGCGGAATTCCGGCGCCGGAATTTCGTGACGTCCTTCCCGCATCAGACGCCGGTCATCATGTGCTACGACGCGGGCGATTATGATGCGGCGCTGCGCAAGGCGCTCGACATGGCCGATTACGCCAATGTCGGGGCCCGCAAGGCTGAGTCGGCCCGCAAGGGATTGCTGCGCGGCATCGGGATGTCGGCCTATATCGAGGCCTGCGGCATTGCGCCCTCGGCCGCCGTCGGATCGCTTGGCGCGGGCGTGGGCTTGTGGGAATCGGCCGAAGTGCGGGTCAACCCGATCGGCACTGTTGAAATTCTCACCGGTTCGCATTCGCACGGGCAGGGGCACGAGACCACCTTCGCGCAGCTCGTGTCCGAGCGGCTCGGCATTTCCATCGACAATGTCTCCATCGTGCACGGCGACACTGACAAGGTGCAGATGGGCATGGGCACCTATGGCTCGCGCTCCGGCGCGGTCGGCATGTCGGCCATCGTGAAGGCGCTCGACAAGATCGAGGCCAAGGCTAAAAAGGTCGCCGGCTTCGTGCTGGAGGCCTCCGCCGACGATATTGAATTCAAGGACGGCAAGTTCACCGTGCGCGGCACCGACAAGGAAATCGATTTTGCCTCTGTCGCGCTGCAGGCCTATATCGCCCACAAGTTCAACGGGCAGGAGCTGGAGCCGGGCCTGAAGGAAAGCGCCTTCTGGGATCCGACCAATTTCACCTTCCCGGCGGGCGTCCATATCTGCGAGCTGGAGATCGATCCGGCGACCGGCGTGACGCGCATTGACCGCTGGACGGCGGTGGACGATTTCGGAAACGTCATCAATCCGATGATCGTCGAAGGCCAGGTCCATGGCGGCATTGCGCAGGGCATCGGGCAGGCTTTGCTCGAGGGCGCGGTCTATGATGAGAGCGGCCAGCTCGTCACCGCAAGCTACATGGATTATTCCATGCCGCGCGCCGGTGACCTGCCCTCCTACGACATCGGCATGACGCAGACGGTCTGCCCGTCCAATCCGCTGGGCATCAAGGGCTGCGGGGAGGCGGGTGCCATTGCTGCGCCGCCAGCAGTCATCAACGCCATTACCGACGCGCTTGGGCACGAGGACATCGCCATGCCGGCGACGCCGCTCGCCGTCTGGCGCGCGATCCAGAAACATGCGCCGCGCGCTGCGGCGGAATGAACCGGCTGGCGGGTGGCTGGTCCACCCGCTAAGATCCAGACACACGCGCGGCCCGCGGGCTGCGTTCGGGGAGAGACACATGTATCCGTTCACCTATCACCGTCCGGACTCGGTCAGCGCCGCCGGTCACATTGCGGGCGATGCCGAGGCCAAGTTCCTGGCTGGCGGCATGACGCTGCTGCCCACCATGAAGCAGCGCCTCGCGGCACCCGGTGCCATCGTCGATCTCAATGGCGTGCCGGGACTTGCTGGCGTGAGTGTTGCTGATGGCAAGGTGACCATTGGTGCCATGACGCGCCATGCCGACGTTCACACGTCTGATGCCCTGCGCAAGGCGATCCCGGCACTGGCCGATCTTGCTGGCTGGATCGGCGATCCGATGGTGCGCCATCGCGGTACAATCGGCGGCTCTGTCGCCAACAACGATCCGGCGGCCGATTATCCCGCCGCCTGCCTCGCGCTGGGTGCCACCATCGTGACCGACAGGCGCGAGATTGCGGCGGAGAATTTCTTCACCGGCCTGTTCGACACGGCGCTGGAGCCGGGCGAGATGATCACGCAGATCGTCTTCCCCGTGCCGCAGAAGGCCGCCTACCAGAAGTTCCGCAATCCCGCGTCGCGCTACGCCATCGTCGGCGTGTTTGTCGCGCAGGCCGCCGCTGGCGTGCGCGTCGCGGTGACGGGCGCGGGCGAGACGGGCGTGTTCCGCGTCAAGGCCTTTGAGGAGGCGCTAGGCAAGGATTTCTCGGCCAAGGCGATCGAGGGGATCGTGGTGGCGGCCGCCGGGCTGAACTCCGACATTCATGCCGATGCCGTCTATCGCGCGCATCTGATCAATGTGATGGCGCGGCGCGCCGTCGACGCGGCGCGCTGAGGCACGGGCCGCGCCAGCCCTTTCCCGCAGGCGGGAGAGGGCGGACTCGGGCGAAGCCCGAGCCGGGGTGAGGGTGCTCCGCCGCGTTGTGTGACACGTCATCCCGGCGCCGTCATTGCGAGCGCAGGCAAGCAATCCAGAGTCGCGTGTGAGGCACCTGCCGCACTGGCGCAGCCGTTTCTCAAGCATGGCGCAGACTCGGGCCTGGATTGCTTCGCTCCGCCCGCAATGACGGCGGAAAGTTTGCCCACAGCGCATGTGAATGGCATGCTCGCTTGCAACAAGGAGCCTGCGCCGCCGTGTCAAAATGTCCCGCCTCCATCGATGAAACGCTCGCGCTGCTGACGTGCGGCGATTATGTCGCCGACCGTGCGCTGGCGACGGTCGTGTTTCTCTCCATCCGCATGGGGCGCCCGCTCTTTCTGGAAGGCGAGGCCGGCGTCGGCAAGACCGAGATCGCCAAGGTGCTGGCGCGCACCCTGGAGCGCCGGCTGGTGCGGCTGCAGTGCTACGAAGGGCTGGACATCGCCTCCGCGGTATATGAATGGAACTACCCGCGGCAGATGATAGAAATCCGCCTGGCGGAGGCAAGCGGAAAAGTGCACGAGGCCTCCGGCCAAGCGAACAAGGCCTCCGGCCAGGC
>CAIWVR010000100.1 GCA_903916165.1 uncultured Hyphomicrobiales bacterium
GGACGAGCGCGAGCGGCGCCTGGTAGAGATCACGCGCAGCCTCGACATCGAGCGGCACGACCGTGAGATCAAGCCCCAGCGCCTGCGCCGCCTCAGTGAAAGGCGCAATGTCGGCCAGCGGATCGATCTGCAGCAGCGTCCATTCAAAGCCGAACAGGTCATAGAGCGAGCGCCCGTCGCCGAGCCACAAATGCGGCGGGCGTCCGCCCGGACAGGCAGTCGGCACATAGTCATTTGCGAGGTCCGGCGGCGGCTCGGTGCCATCGCTGACGATGAGCGGCGAGCCGTCATAGCGGCCACCGAAGGTCACGCCGGGAATGTTGAATTCGCGCCGCGCATGGGCGTTGAAATAGACACCCGCCTCCGCGCGCTGGCGGTCGCCCTCGGCCCCCGCCTCCTCGATGGCGTCGGGTGCCGCATAGAGCCCGAGCGAATCCGCAAAGCCGCGCGCATAGGCCGTGTTGCGGCGGGCAAGCGGCTGGCGTTCAGCCTCATAGGTGTCGACCAGGCCTGATGCCGCCCTGCCCTTCAGCACGGCGGCGAGCTTCCAGCCGAGATTGACGGCATCCTCGATGGCGGTGTTATAGCCAAGCCCGCCAGCCGGCGTGAACAGATGCGCGGCATCACCGCCGATGAACACGCGGCCTTTCTGAAAACCGTCCGACACCAGCGCGTGGCCTGCGGTCCAGGTGCCGCGGGACAGGATCTCGATGGGCATTTCGGCGCCCGCCGCGCGCCAGAACATGCGCGTCGCCATCTCGTCGGTGATGGCGCTCTCGTCCTCGCCGGGCCGCAATTGGGTGTGGAAGGCGAATTCGCCCTTCCCGTCCACCGCCGCCATGAAGGTGCGGCGGTCGTGGTTGAAGGTGACGTACATCCAGGCGGCGGGATGCGGCACAATGTCGTAAAAATCCGGCGCGCGCAGATAGACGGCGCACATCCGCCCGCCCATGAAATCGCGCAAGACGCCGGTCTCGCCGCCATAGCCGAAGCCGAGCGCCTCGCGCACTTTCGAGCGCGGCCCGTCGGCGCCCACGAGGTAGGAGCCGCGCACCGCGCGCCGCTCGCCGGTCGCCACGCGCTCGAGGGCCGCGGCAACGCCGCTCTCGTCCTGCGCAAAACCCGCCAGACGCCAGCCATAATTGACGCTGACGCCGGGCAGCGCCTCGGCCTGCTTGCGCAGCACGGTCTCGACAAATTTCTGCGACACCCGATGCGGCAGCTCCGCCGCGCTCCACGCGCCCGACAATGTCTTCACGACCGCGTCGGCCTCGCGGGCCGATGGCAGCCTGAAGCGCGCCAGTTCATAGCCGGCGTAGCGCGTAAAATAGGCAATGTCGGTCGGATATTCACCCGGCAGCCCTTCCGAGCGGATCTCCGCTGCAAAGCCGAGGCGCCGGTAATGCTCCATGGTCCGCGCCTGGGTGGCATTGGCCTGCGGATTGAAGGCGGTGGACTCCTTCTCGTCGACAAGGAGGACGGAGACGCCGCGGCGGCCCAGCTCATTGGCGAGCATGAGGCCGCACGGGCCGCCGCCCGCAATCAGAACCTGCGCAGAGGCTGGAAGCGGCATCAGTAGGGCTTCACCGTCCCCTGGATCGTGGTGCGCAGCATGAGACGGCGCTGGTCAGCGGGGAAATCCGTGCGCGCATGCGACGAGCAGCGATTGTCCCACAGCAGCAGGTCGCCGAGACGCCATTTGTGCTCATAGACGAACTGCGGCTTTTCGGCATGGTCGAACACGGCCTCCAGCAGCGGCATGGCCTCATCTTCTGCCATGCCCTCGATGCCGATGGTCATCAGGCGGTTCACATAGATCGCCTTGCGCTTGGTCTCCTCATGCGTGCGGAAAATCGGATGGACCGCGCCGCCAAAGGCCTCCGTGCCGTGGCCGTCGCCCTTTTTCGTCGAGCCGTAATTGTAATGATGGATGCCGTTGCGGCCCTCGAGTCTCGCCTTCAGCGCGGGATCGAGCGTGTCATAGGCCGCATAACCGCTGGCGAACCATGTGTCGCCACCGTGCGTCGGGATCTCGACCGAATAGAGGAACGTGCCATTGTGGGGGATATCGGCATGGATCATGTCATGGTGGAACATCATCTCGCCATCAGGCAGAGCGCCGATCGGCTCGCCATTCTCGCGGATGTTCGAGATGAGCATGATGTTGGGCAGCAGCCGGTTGAACCCCGGCGGGAAGAATTTGGGCGGACGCCGCAGGGCACCGATCTCGCCGAAATAGGACGAGACGCGCAGCAGGTCTTCCTGTTCGAGTTTCTGATCGGGAAAGATGATCACGAGATGGTCGAGCCAGGCCTGGTAGATGACGTCGCGCGTCGCGTCATCGACCGGCTGGCGCAGGTCGACCCCTCGAATTTCTGCGCCAATGTGCTGCGTCAGCGGCGCAATGTCCAGCCGGGTGCTTGTCTCGACCATGTGTTCCTCCCGAAGCATGAAGGCGTTTTCGCCTCTCTGGTGTGCAGGGTAACGGCCCGTGCGCTAGGGCGCAACCACGGGGCAGTGTCTTGACCGCAGCCGCCCTGTCCCGCACATTCGCTCCCAGAAAAACGAGCCGGGACGCCCGGCCTTGCGCTGGGAGGCGTCATGTCCAATCCGAACCTTCTTATCTTCGCGCCGCGCGAGGAACCGCAGGACATTCTCGACACGCTGCGCAGCGCCGGGCTTGACCTCTCCTTCGGTGAAAAAGCATGGCAGGCGCCCCGCACCGATTTCGAGGGCGACCTCGCCGCCGCCGCGCGCGACAAGGTGGCGCTGATGGGCACCTCCATCCGCCACACGCCGATCACCCGGCGTGTGATGGAAGAAGCCCAGCGCCTGCGCGTCATCGCGAAATATACGGTCGGCGTCGACGACATCGACACGGATGCAGCCACCGATCTCGGCATCATGGTCTGCCACGCGCCCACCGAATCCAACTGCTTCGGCGTCGCCGAAAGCACCATGGCGATGATTCTGGCCATGCTGAAGCGCATCGTCCAGCGCGACCGCGAGGTGCGCGAGGGCAAATGGCGCGAGCCGCATATGGCGACCACCTTTCTCGGCGCGCGCGCTGACGGCTATGCCGGCATCACCATCGGCCTCGTCGGCCTCGGCCGCATTGCCATACGCGTCGCGCAATTGCTGGCGCCCTGGCGCGTGCGCGTCATCGCTTATGATCCCTATGCGGAGCCGTCGCGCTTTCTGCTCGCGAATGTCGAGCGTGTCGACTATGCGACCCTGCTTGCCCAATCCGATGTCGTCTCCTTCCACGTCGTGCTGACGAAGGAGACGCGCTTCATGCTGCGCGCCGAGCAGATCGCGCTGATGAAGCCGGGCGCTGTCGTCATCAACACGGCGCGCGGCAAGGTGATCGACGAGGAGGCTGTCGCGACCGCCATCGCGCAAGGACGCCTGCGCGGCGCGGCTATCGACGCCTTCGAGGAAGAGCCGCTGGCGATGGACTCGCCGCTGCGGCAGCTCGGTGACCGCGTGCTGCTGTCGCCGCATTCCGCCTCCTTCAACGAAGGCGGCGAATTGCGCCCCGGCATCCAGTGGGCGGTGCGCGCCGTGCTGACCGCCTTGCGTGGCGGCGTGCCTGACAATGTCTATAACAAGGACGTCCTGCCGCGCTGGCGCGAACGCTTCGGCGGTGCCGGCGTGATCGACTGACCGGCTCAAGACGCTCCAAAAAGAAGGGCACCAGAAAATGGCTTCTCAGGAATTTGACTATATCATCGTTGGCGCGGGATCAGCGGGCTGCGTGCTCGCCAATCGCCTGTCGGCTGACGGCTCCAGGGTGCTGCTGCTCGAAGCTGGCGGGCGCGACACCAATCCGCTCATCCATATTCCGCTGGGCATGGGCAAGATGCATGAATATGGCATGCATGACTGGGGTTTCCACACCGAGGCCGAGCC
>CAIWVR010000101.1 GCA_903916165.1 uncultured Hyphomicrobiales bacterium
GCACCGGGCTCCCCCGCCGCGCGTTCCAGCGCACGGACGGTCCAGCGGCAAATCGTGGCATAGGTCACTTCCGGGTGAAATTGCAGCCCGTAGGCGGTGTTGCCGTAACGGCAGGCCTGGACCTCGAAATGCTCGCCCGTCGCCAGAAGAATGGCCCCGCAGGGCAGGTCGAAGCCCTCGCGATGCCAATGATAGACGTGCGTCGGGAACGGCACGCGGCACAGGCGCTGGCCCTCGTCCGTCGGGTCGATGGCGTGGTAGCCGATTTCGACACGACCCTGCGGATGCCGGTAGACGCGTTTTCCCAGATGCCGGGCGAGCATCTGCGCGCCGAGGCAAAGGCCCAGAAACGGCTTGTCTTCGGCGAGAGCTACGCCAATCCAGTCGATTTCCCGGCGCAGGTACTCGTCGCTGTCGTTGGCACTCATCGGCCCGCCGAAGACAATGGCGCCGGCATGGTCGCGCATTGTCGCTGGCAGCGGGTCACCAAAGCGTGGACGGCGGATGTCGAGTTCGTAACCGGCCTCGCGCAGCAAATGGCCGATGCGACCGGGCGTCGACACTTCCTGATGAAGGATCATCAGGATGCGTCCGGGCGATTCATGAAAAGCGACACGATCAGGCATGGGCGTCAGAATGCCGTCGTGTCGACGTGCATGCAAGGCGTCGGCCTGCGGAGAATAGGCGCAGCCTGCGCCATCCTTAGGCCTTGCGCCGCTCCTGCAACCGCTGGACGAGCGGCAGCAGCAGCGCATGGGGCGTGAGACCCGCAAGGACGCGCGAAGCCTTGTTCATCCAGCCCGGCACGATGACGCGCTGTCCGGCCATCAGCCCTGCATAGCCGGCCTGTGCGACATCGCGCGCGTTCATCGGGTGCATGGCATCAAACAGCGCCGCATCGAGGCCCGCGCGTTTCTGAAAACCCGTCGAGGTTGGTCCCGGACACAGCACGCTGACGCGCACGCCTTTTCCTTTCATTTCTTGCGCCAGCGCCTCGCTGAACGAGAGCACATAGGCTTTGGTCGCGTAATAGACCGCCATGTTCGGGCCGGGCAGAAAGGCAGCAATGGAGGCCACGTGCAGCAGGCCGCCACGGGCCGCTGAAATTTGTGGCAGGAAGCGCAGGGTCAGGTCCGTAAGTGCGTGGATGTTGAGATCGATCATGTCGAGCTGCAGGGCGCGGTCGAGGCGCGCGGTCGGGCCGTGCAGGCCGAAGCCCGCATTGTTGACGAGCCAGGCGACCTGCCCATTTGCGGCCAAGAGCTGCGATTCAAGGGCGTCGCGCGCGGCGGGGCTCGAAAGGTCGCAGGGCAGGACGAGGGGTCGGGGACGGCCTTGCGCGGCGATCTCGTCGGCCAGCGCCTCCAGCCGGTCGCGCCGGCGTGCGACCAGCGCCAGATCGTGTCCGTCGCGCGCCATGAGGCGGGCGAGTTCGGTGCCGATGCCATCCGAGGCACCGGTGATGAGCGTGATCTGGCGCATGGGCGCTCCTGCAGGACTGAACGCCTGATATTACCCGCGCGCCTGCTCCCGACCTAGCGAATGGATCGGTCGTCTCCGGGGTCAAGGGTCACGCCGGGAGCCAAGGTCCCGGCGGCGTCCGGCTTCGTCGCACAGGCTGTCACCCCTCATCAGAATGAGCTATGGTGACGTGGAAATGCTGCAATGCAGCAACAAACATCACGGGCGGTAACCCGCCCCTTGCCTGAACGGATGGCGCGCTTGACATGAGCCGTATTGGAAAAACCATTGAAGACCTCAATCGCTATGGCCAGCAATGGCTTGCGGCCTTGCCTGGCGGCCAGCCCGAGGTGTCGGCCGCGGCGTGCGAGACCGCGCAGGCCGATCCTCCCGGTCTCGTTGAAATTGGCGATTTCGGCCCCAATCCTGGCCAGCTGCGCATGCTGGTCCATGTCCCGCAGGAGCTGCCGGCTCGTCCGGCGCTGGTCGTCGTGCTGCACGGCTGCCGGCAGACGGCGCAGGAATATGATTTCGGCACCGGCTGGTCGCGTCTGGCCGCGCGTCACGGCTTCATCCTGTGCCTGCCCGAGCAGCCTGGCGGCAACAATCCGCAGCATTGTTTCAACTGGTTCACCGAGCGCAACACGTCGCGCGACAGCGGGGAAGCAGGCTCGATCGCCTCCATGGTCGCGCATCTCTCGCATGTGCATGGCGTCGATCCCCGCCGCGTCTTCGTGACCGGCCTGTCGGCGGGCGGTGCCATGACGGCGGCCCTGCTGGCGGCCTATCCGGATGTCTTCGCGGCTGGCGCGGTGATTGCGGGCCTGCCGTTCCGGGCCGCCGTCAGCGTCGGCTGCGCGCTCGAGGTGATGGCCCATGGCGATCGCCGGACGGACGCCGATGCGGCTGCCACCGTGCGCGGCGCTTCCGACCATGCCGGGCCGTGGCCGCGCCTGTCGGTCTGGCACGGCACGGCGGATATGATTGTCATGCAGGACAATGCCACCGCCCTCATCGGCCAGTGGCGCAGCCTGATGGGTCTGCGCAGCGCGCCGACGCGGGAAGAGCGCGTGGATGGCCAGATCCATCGGGTGTGGGAAGATGCGGCGGGTGTGGCGCAGATCGAGGACCACCGGCTGGCCGATTTCGGCCATGGTGCGCCCCTCGATGCGGGCGCGCTGGGCCAACCGGGTCCGTTCCTGATCGAGGCCGGCATTTCCTCCACGCTGCATATTGCCGAA
>CAIWVR010000102.1 GCA_903916165.1 uncultured Hyphomicrobiales bacterium
GTGAATTCGACGCGCGCATATTGATGGGCTTCATTGGCGAACAGGCTGGCGTCGAAATAGGCCCAGAACCAGGCCACGAAGAACATCACTTCCGAAGCGATGAACAAGATCATGCCGTAGCGATGGCTGATCTGCACGACGCGCGTGTGGTAGCCCTCATGTTCGGCTTCCTTGACGACGTCCGACCACCAGGCGGCCATGACGTAAAGAATGCCGAGGAAACCCGCGCCGAACACATAGGCACCGGCCTTGAGGCCGAAGACGGGCATGCCCTTCATCCACATGATCGCGCCAACGGCGGTCAAAAAGGCAGAAATAGAACCGATCAACGGCCACGGGCTCGGATCGACGAGGTGGTAATCGTGGTTCGGTTTGCTATGGGCGTCGGCCATGACAGCTTCCTTTGACGTCTTCTATCTTCGGCCTTGGCGGCCACCTTGTTCGTCCTCCGCGGCGCGCGCCTGTGCGTCCCGAAGTCCTGTTATCCGCCCTTTGCCCTGTTCAGCTTCAGGGGTCAAGGCGGTCGTGCAGCCTCAAAGCGCCGGTTTCCCCTTGGTCGAGGCGACCGGCGTCTTGGCGGCGTAGAATGTGTAGGACAGTGTGATGCTGTCCTGCGTCTTCATGATCTCGTCGGTCTCGACCGCGGGGTCGATGTAGAACACGACCGGCATGTCCATGGTCTCGCCCGGCCCCAGTGTCTGCTCGGAGAAGCAGAAGCAGGCGATCTTGTTGAAGAACATCCCCGAACGCTCCGGGGCAACATTGTAGGTTGCAAGGCCCACAGTGGTGCGGCTGGAGCGATTCTTGACCTTGTAGAAGACCGTTGCCGTCTCGCCGGTGCGCAGCCTGATGCTGTCCTGCTCCGGTTCGAAGGTCCAGGGCAGGTCGGAGGCGATGTTGGCGTCGAAGTGGATGGTCATCACCTTCTGGCCGCGCGTCGCCGATTCGGTCGTGGCAATCTGCGGGACTCCGCCAAAGCCTGTGGCGCGGCAGAACGCCTGGTAGAGCGGCACGGCCGCATAGGCCATGCCGATCATCCCCACAACCATGCCCAGCACGGTCAGCGCGACGCGGCGGTGCCGGCTCTGCAGATCGGGACCGGGGGAGGGAACAGGCATCACTACATGGGCCTCTGCATCACTGTGGAGCCGAGCCGGACGATGGTCACGGCCCAGAAGAGGATGGCCAGCAGGCCAACGGACCAGCCGATGGCCATGTTGCGCTGGCGTCGCGCCTTCAGCTGCGCGGGGGTGAGGCGAATGCCATCCTGAACGGGAGCCTTGTCAGTCATTGTCATGATCTCACGCCGTCATGTTCAGGAGAATGGCGACCGTGTTTTCGATCACGATCACGCCAAACAGCAGGAACAGGTAAAGGATCGAAGTGCCAAACAGCATCTTGCAGGCCTTGTCGGCGACGGCGGGATCCGTCGCGCGCCAGACGTTGATCGCGAGATAGATCATAAAGGCACCCGACAGCGCAGCGATGGCACCATAGATCGGCGAGGCCTGCCCGAGGATGTAGGGCAGCACGCCGGTCGGTGCCATGACAAGCGAATAGAGCAGGATTTCCAGCCGCGTATGCTTCTCGCCCTTGACGTTGGGCATCATGGGAATGCCGGCGCGGCCATAGTCCTCGGCCTTGCCGATCGCCAGCGCCCAGAAATGCGGCGGCGTCCAGATGAAGATGATGGCAAACAGCACGAGGCTGGCAAGGCTGATCGAACCCGTCACGGCCGCGCAGGCGACGACCGGGGGCAGTGCACCGGCCGCGCCGCCGATGACAATATTCTGTGGCGTCCAGCGCTTGAGCCACATTGTGTAGATGACGGCATAGAAGAAAATCGTGAAGGCGAGCAGGCCGGCCGCAAGCCAGTTCGACACGAGGCCGAGCGTCAGGACGGAGAAGGCCGCAAGTGTCAGGCCGAAGCCGAGCGCCTCGCCGGGCGTCACGCGTCCCGATGGCACCGGGCGCAGCGCCGTGCGACCCATCACGGCGTCGATGTCGGCATCGTACCACATGTTCAGCGCGCCGGACGCGCCGGCACCCACTGCAATGCAGAGCAGCGAGATGAAACCGAGGAGCGGGTGGACATGGGTTGGCTCGATCAGCATGCCGGCGAGCGCGGTGAAGACCACGAGGGACATGACACGCGGTTTGAGGAGCGCGAAGAAATCCTTCGGGCTCGCCATGGAAATCCGCAGATCGTCGTCGTGTGCCGTGACCAGACTCATGAACCACTCTCAGGTTTCACCCTTCTTCGAGGGGAAGAAGGTGGCGCGCGTAGCGCGACGGATGAGGGGATGCCGATTCAACCGGAGGGGTCGCAACCCCTCGCCCGTCTCTTTCGGAGCCACCCTCTCCTCTTGGGAGAGGGTCTTTGAAGCCCTCGTTGGAGCCGCGCGCACGCGGCTCGAAGGAAGGCTCCGGCGGCGCGAGGCCGCCGGAGATGGACCAGATCAGTGCGACGCGCCGGAGATGCGCGGCAGGGTTTCGAACTGATGGAACGGAGGCGGCGAGGTCAGCGTCCACTCAAGTGTGGTCGCGCCTTCACCCCAGGGATTGTTGCCGGCCAGGCGCTTGGCGCTGAAGGCTTCCCAGACAGTGAACAGGAAGACCAGCACGGCGGCACCCGACAGGTACGAACCGTAGGACGAGACCTGGTTCCAGAGCAGATAGGCATCCGGATAGTCGATGTAGCGGCGCGGCATGCCCGCGAGGCCCAGGAAATGCTGCGGGAAGAAGGTCAGGTTCACACCGATGAACATCATCCAGAAATGCAACTTGCCCAGCGTCTCGTTGTACATGTAGCCCGACATTTTCGGGAACCAGTAGTAGAAGCCCGCAAACAGCGCGAAGACGGCACCCAGAGACAGCACGTAGTGGAAGTGGGCCACCACGTAATAGGTCTCGTGCATGTAGCGGTCGATGGACGCATTCGCGAGAACAACGCCGGTGACGCCGCCAACCGTGAACAGGAAGATGAAGCCCACCGCCCAGATCATCGGCGTGGTGAAACGGATCGAGCCGCCCCACATCGTCGCGATCCAGGAGAAGATCTTCACGCCCGTCGGCACCGCTATGACCATCGTCGCGAAGACGAAATAGCGCTGTGTGTTGAGGGACAGGCCGACCGTATACATGTGGTGCGCCCACACGACGAAGCCAACGACGCCAATGGCCACCATCGCATAGGCCATTCCGAGATAGCCGAAGACGGGCTTCTTGGAGAAGGTCGAGATGATGTGGCTGATGATGCCAAAGCCTGGGAGGATGAGGATGTAGACTTCCGGGTGACCGAAGAACCAGAACAGGTGCTGGAACAGGATCGGATCGCCACCGCCCGACGGATCGAAGAAGGCGGTGCCGAAGTTGCGGTCCGTCAGCAACATGGTGATCGCGCCGGCCAGAACCGGGAGCGACAGCACGAGCAGGAAGGCCGTCACGAGCACAGACCAGGCAAACAGCGGCATTTTATGCAGCGTCATGCCCGGGGCGCGCATGTTGAAGATTGTCGTGATGAAATTGATCGCGCCGAGGATGGACGAGGCACCCGCCAGATGGAGCGACAGGATCACGAAATCCATGGAGGGGCCGGGATGGCCCGTGTTCGACGAGAGCGGCGGATACATGACCCAGCCGCCGCCGAAGCCCTGCTGGCCTGGCGCGCCTTCCACGAACATCGAAATGATGAGCAGGAGGAAGGACGCGGGCAGCAACCAGAACGAAATATTGTTCATGCGGGGGAAGGCCATGTCCGGCGCGCCGATCATGATCGGAACGAACCAGTTACCAAAGCCGCCGATGAGCGCGGGCATGACCATGAAGAAGATCATGATGACGCCGTGGCCGGTGATGAACACGTTGTACATGTTCTTGGCTGCGTCAATCGAGCCGTCGCCGGTCAGCAGCTTGGAGATCCACGGGAATACCGAGATGCCGGTGCCCGCGAGTTCCGCGCGCATGGCAATGGACAGCAGACCGCCGATGATCCCCGCGAAGATCGCGAAGATGAGGTAGAGCGTGCCGATGTCCTTGTGGTTGGTCGAATACATGTAGCGCCGCCAGCCCGTCGGGTGGGCATGCGCCTCATGGTGGTGATGGTCGGTAGCCGTCGTTGCCATCTTGGAATGTCCTCGTCGAATGACGTGTCGAATTATTGGCGAACAATGGCGGAGGCGTCAGCCACCGTCACGTCGCCGGAGCCGGGAACTTCGGCGGATGCGAACTTCTTCCTGGCGTCGGCGAGCCAGGCTGCATAGGCCTGTTCGGACACGACGCGGAGAGCGATCGGCATGTAGGCGTGATCCTTGCCGCAAAGCTTGGAGCACTGGCCGTAGAAAATGCCTTCGCGATCAGCCCTGAACCAGGATTCGTTCAGACGGCCGGGGACGGCATCCATGCGGACGCCCAGCGCCGGGATCGTGAAGGAGTGAATCACGCCGACAGCGTCGGCCGTGATCTGCAGGCGGACCGCCTTGCCAACCGGAACCACCGCCTCATTGTCCACGTCGAGCAGTCGCATCTTGCCAGCCGCGAGCTTGTCCTGGTCGAGAAGGTTCGAGTCGAATTCGAAGCCGCCATTGGCTTCCTTCGGGTAGGTGTAGGTCCAGTACCATTGCTTGCCGGTGACCTTCACGGTCATGTCCGTCGGCGGCAGGGACAGCTGTTTGGTGAGATGGCGGAAGGAGGGGATCGCGAGGACCACGAGGATCATCAGCGGGATCGCAGTCCAGGCGACTTCAAGACCCGTGTGGTGGGTCGTGCGCGAGGGCGTCGGGTTCGCGGTCTCGTTGAACTTGAAGATCACATAGATCAGCAGGGCCAGAACGAACAGCGAGATCACGATGATGACCGGCAGCAGCAGGCCATTGTGGAAGAAATGCATGTCATCGGCGACGGTCGAATTCGCCGCAATCATGCCCATCTGGTTGGGTGCCGCATGCGACACGCCGGGCTGGAAGCCCTGGGCGATGGCCGCAGGCGCGAAGCCGGCCAGTGCGGAAAGTGCTGAGAGGCAAGCCGCCCCTTTCGAGACTGTGGTGAGCCATCCCTGCGCACCGTGAAAGCCAGGTCTCATGAACGTCGTCGCTCCTGCTGCGCCGTCCGGGGCATTCTTTTCAATCGCGTGGCGCCCCCCGACTTCGACGGCCCCGCGTGCGGCAGCCTGTTACCGGGGCTGACCGTGGTTGTTCCAAACCACAAAGAGCGCGCAAGCGCAACAAGGGGGCGTGACCAAGGCTTGCGGCAAATGCGCGCTCGGATCCTCGCTCTGATGGGCCTTTGCAGGCAAAAACGTTCCCATGCCAACCGTTTCGGGTGATTTTGAGTCCTGCCGGGCCAGTGCATCAGCCGAGGTTTTTCCACCGGCCCAGGTCGGCAGCCATCCCTGAAGGAAGCGTTCGATGATTCTGTCCCGGCCCTGTATGACTTGACAGCGGCGGGCCATTTGTTACCCCAGCCATGCGCGTGACCACGCCCCGTGCAAAAGACGGGCATTGCCTTATTGGCTTCGATTTTGCCTGTTACCAACTTGGCTTTCCCCCCTGCGGGTTCGGGCGGGCATGAAATGGACGAGCGATGCAAGACCGATTGATGCGCTTGAGGGCCGACGTTTTTCAGGTGCAAAGCCTGCGCCGGGTGGCCATGGCCTTTGGCCTGTTGGCATGGGGAGCTTGCGTGGTGCCCGCTGCGGCGCAGGGCTTGGTGAAATCCAAGAGTGGCGACTGGGAGATGCGGTGTGAGACCCCGGCCGGAGCGTCACGCGAGCAATGCGCGCTGATCCAGTCGATCGCTGCCGAGGACAGGCCCAATGTCAGCCTCGTGGTGATCGTGCTGAAGACGGCGGACGGCAAGTCGCGCCTCCTGCGCGTGATCGCGCCGCTTGGCGTGCTGCTGCCTGCGGGCCTCGGCCTCAAGATTGACAATGTCGACGTCGGCCGCGCGCTGTTCGTGCGCTGCCTGCCAACTGGCTGCGTGGCGGAGGTGGTCATGGATGACAAGCTCCTCAATCAGCTGAAAAGCGGATCCAATGCCACATTTATCGTGTTCAATACGCCGGAAGAGGGCATCGGCCTGCCTCTGGCGCTTGCAGGGTTTGGTCAGGGGTTCGAGAAGCTGCCGTAAGGCGCTCCATCGGGGGAAGACGCAATTATGAACAGGATTCTTTTGACGGGTGCCTGTGCGCTGCTCCTCTCGGGCTGCAGCTCGGTCGGGTCCAGCATCGGCAATCTCATTGCCTTCAATTCGACGAAGGCACCCGAGCCGGTCGACATGACCCGGCGGGTCGAAAAGGTTGATTGCCCATTGGTTGACGTGTTGGAAGGCGGCGGGCACATGCAGGTCGGCTCCGGCACGGGGCTGCGCCAGCAGTTCACGATCAGCGAGACCTCGCGCGAATGTTCGGTGGTCAATGGTCAGATCATGATTCGTGTCGGCATTGCGGGCCGTGTCGTCTCCGGCCCTGCCGGCGGGCCGGGTTCCTTCACGCTTCCGATCCGCGTCGGCGTCCGTCGCGAGGACAACCAGCAGATCGTGACCTCGAAAGTCTTCTCCGCCACGGCCACCATCCCGGCTGGTGCGTCCAACTCGACCTTCGCCTTCGTATCCGAGCCCGTCAGCGTGCCCTACACGCGCGAGGAGGCCAACGAGGATTATATGATCGTCGTCGGCCTCGACAAGAAATAGGGCTGCGCTCTCACCAGCTGAATTTGAAACCCCTCATCCGGCCGCTCCGCGGGTACCTTTTCCCTTTGGGAGAATGTTTTGCGCGCCTTTCGGTCAACAAAACCGCACGGGAAAAGCTCGCCGCGCGCTCCTGTCACGGTTGACTCGCATCTCCAGACTCGGGCACGCTTCGTGCGTCAGTCAAAGACCCCACGCGGAAGAGACCGGTGCTCTTGTCACCGGCGCCGAAGGCGCAACCGCCCCGGAAACGCTCAGGCCCACGGACCGCGAGGGGATGACACTCTGGAAAGCGAGACGTCGCGCCACTCAAGGCGTGCGGCTCCACCGAAGGGCGTAACCGCGTCTCCGCAAGGGGCTTGCGGGAAATCTCTCAGGGACACGGACAGAGGGGGCGCGCAGCACAGGTTTCGACCGGTGCTGAAGGTGCGCGCTCTGTTGTCCGGTGATCCATGACGTCGACTGACCAGGTTTCCGATAGTCTTTTGACCACGCCTCTGAACGCGCTTCACCGCGCGGCTGGCGCGCGCATGGTGCCCTTCGCCGGTTACGACATGCCGGTGCATTATCCGTCCGGTATTCTGGCCGAACATCTGCACACGCGCGCGGCGGCCGGCTTGTTCGATGTGTCGCATATGGGGCAGGCCTTCCTGTCGGGCCCGAACGCGCGCGCACGCTTCGAATCGCTCGTGCCCGGCGATCTTCTCGCGCTGGGGCCAGACCGCATCCGCTACACGCAATTGCTTGATGCGCGCGGCGGCATTCTCGACGACCTCATGGTGACGCACTGGCCCGCCGGGTCCAATGGCGACGAGCGGCTGTTCCTCGTCGTGA
>CAIWVR010000103.1 GCA_903916165.1 uncultured Hyphomicrobiales bacterium
AGCATTATAGCGTGGATGGAAGGCTTGTCAGCCCGTCAGACGGAACCCGTCCTTTTTATCAAAAAAAATTCTTGCTCTTTAAATTAGAAGCTACTAAATTAGATATCATGAATATAAAAAGTCTCCTTCCCAAGGCCGAAAAGGTCGAGGCCTTCCTCAAGGCGCTTGCCAACAAGCACCGCCTGATGGTGCTGTGCGAATTGCACCAGGGCGAGCGTTCGGTTGGCGCGCTCGTAGAGGCGGTCGGCCTGAGCCAGTCCGCCCTGTCGCAACATCTCGCGCGCTTGCGGCAGGATGGCCTCGTCACCACGCGTCGTGACGCCCAGACAATCTATTACGCGCTCGCCAATGAGGACGTCTCGCGCGTGATGGCGCTTCTCTACGAGCTGTTTTGTGCGGACAGGCCCGCCCCCAAAGTTTCGAAACCCAAGAGCAAAGGATGATCAGATGAGCATGGCAGACATGACATCGACCGGCGTCGTGCCAACAGGCGCGGGCCGGGTGGCCTCGCGCATGGACTGGACGCCCTATCTGGCCGGTGCCGGGATCGGCGTTCTGAGCTGGGTCGCCTTCGGAGTCGCGAAAGACCCGATCGGCGTCACGACGGCCTTTGGTCGGCTCGCCGGAGAGGCCGCCATTCCCCTGCTGGGTGCGCAGGCCGTCGCCAGCAACACCTATTGGAAGCTAGCACCTTTTGCCTTCGATTATGGTGTCCTCTTCCTCGTGGGGCTGATGGTTGGTGCCTTTCTGTCCGCCCTCCTGACAGGCACGTTCAAGATTGAGCTGGTGCCCGAGGTCTGGAAGCAGGAGGTCGGCGGCTCGGTCTGGAAGCGTTTCGCCTATGCCTTCTTCGGCGGCGTCATCGCCATGTATGGCGCGCGACTGGCGGGTGGCTGCACGAGCGGCCACGGTATTTCGGGAGGGCTGCAACTGGCGGTGTCGAGCTGGCTGTTTCTCGCCGTGATGTTTGCGACAGGCCTGATCGCATCGGCCGTTCTGTTTCGTTCCAGGAAAGTCTGAGGGATCAAAATGAGCAATCTTTTCGCACCGGGCAGCGCCTTCCTCGCGCTTGTCATAGGCGGCGCCTTTGGCGTGCTCCTGCACACTGGTCGCGTGACCAGTTGCGACGTCATCCAGAACCAGTTCCGCCTGAAGGATTTCACCGTCCTCAAGGTGATGCTGACGGCGATCCTTGTCGGCGGGGTCGGCGTGCTGTTTCTCGTCGATGCGAATCTTGCCAAATTTGCGGTCAAGGATGCCAACCTGCTCGGCGTCACGCTGGGAGCTGCCATTTTCGGCGTCGGCATGGTGTTTTACGGCTATTGCCCGGGCACCGGCCTAGCCGCCATTGCAACGGGCAGCGTGCATGCGCTGGTCGGCGCTCTCGGCATGATCGCAGGTGCCATTCTCTTCGCCGTGTCGTTTGACTGGGTGAAAGCAAACATCCTGACCGTGGGCGCTTATGGCAAGATCCGGCTGCCCGACGTCACGGGCGTCTCTGCGCCAGTCTGGTTCGCTGGCCTTGCTGTTCTCGCGCTGGTCTTCTTCGTCTGGGCGGAGCGCCGTCAGCGTCCCTGAGCAAGATTGGGTCTGGCCCAGGCTGGTTGCCTGTTCCCGGACCGGAGGCGTCGCCTGTCTGGTGCCCCCGGTCTGCGTCTTCGGCCAGAAATGCCACGTCAGTCAGCCAGCTTCATGCCGGTCGTGCGTGCGATCTCTTTCCACAGCTTGACTTCATTCTCGATGGCGACGCCGAGGATCTCGGGCTTGCCACCCAGTCCCGTCATGCCCTGGATCGCAAGCTTGTCGCGGACATTCTTGTCGGCCAGCGCTTCGTTCACCGCGCTGTTCAGCCGTGCGATGATCGCCTCTGGTGTCTTTGCGGGCACCAGCAGACCGATCCACTGGATGGCCTCGACATCCTTGAATCCTTCCTCGGCAACCGTCGGCGCGTTGGGCACGCGCGGGTCGCGTGCCGCGCCGCCAAGCGCGATGGCGCGGATCGAGCCCGACTCGATGTGCGGCAGCGAAACCTGTCCCGACAGGACGCTGAACTCCACCTCACCCGCGATGACCGCCTGCAGGGCCGGGGCACCGCCTCGGAACGGCACGTGCTGCATCTGCACGCCGGCCTTGGATTTGAACAATTCCGTGATGAACTGCGTCTGTGTGCCAAAGCCCGGCGAGGAATAGTTCAGGACACCGGGTTTCGATTTCGCCAGCGCGACGAATTCGCGGAGATCTTTCGCAGGCACCTTGCTGTTCACCAGGAACAGCATGGGATCGCGTGCGATCATCACGACGGGTGCGAGATCCTTCACCGTGTCATAGGACAGGTTGGGGTTCACCGCTGGCGCGACAGCATGCGAGGAGGCGACCGCCAGCAGCGTGTAGCCGTCCGGTGCGGCGCGCACGACCGCCTGTGTGCCGATGGCACCGCCGGCACCTGCGCGATTGTCGATGATGATGCTCTTGCCGAGACGCTTTTCCAAATCCGGCTGGAGGATGCGGATGGCAGCATCATTGATGCCGCCCGGCGGGAAGGGAACAATGACGGTGATGTTCTTGACCGGGAAGTCCTGCGCGTGAACCGCGCCAGCACCCGCCATGGCGGCGGAGAAGACAGCACCCGCGCCCAGCGCGCGCCAAAAATTCATGCTTTTCATCTGTGTCCTCCCGGCGGCCCGTTTTGCAAGGGCTCACGCTTTGTCGGGAGTTTATCACGGCGGTACGGCGTCGCAAAACGGCCGCGCAAGAGTGCAAGGGGATACCGTGCGAGGCGTGAGCGCGACCCCGACCGGTCACAAGCAAAGCCCCGGCTTTCAGCTTTCGCCATTCCCCTTTTTGCAATCAGGAGAAAGCC
>CAIWVR010000104.1 GCA_903916165.1 uncultured Hyphomicrobiales bacterium
GTCCCAAAGGCGCGTGCGATCCGCCTTCATGGCTGGCCGGGAAGCACGGGGCCACGACAGGATCCTTCCTGATCGCGCGAATGGTGATCTTGCGCAGCGAAGCATTATTCCGTAACAAAGATCCGCGTTGCCCCTATGGCGGAACTGGTAGACGCGTCCGACTCAAAATCGGATTCCGCAAGGAGTGCTGGTTCGATTCCGGCTAGGGGCACCAAGATCATTGTTTTTGTTAGCTTTTCACTGAGCTTTCGGGCTCTGTAGAGCTGGAGAAGTCTCTTGCGGAACGCCTTGGCCAGGCGGAGCAGGGCCGATGACGCAGTCGAGGTTCAGTGAGCAGCAGATCCCCATAATATTCTGAAGCTGGCGGATGCGGGTTTGGCCGCGACCGGGCCCCGTCAAAACGATGCCCGGTGCCCCGCCGAGCCAATCGATAAATGGGGGGCCTGACCGAGCGCGGCTTCGGCCGCCCGCTCGATGTGGCGGACGGCGGCGGCCTTGGCGGCCAGCGGGTCACGGCGCTTCAGCGCAGCAGCAATGTCCATGATTTCCAGCAAGCTGTCCTTGCCGCGCGCCGGATTCGAACGCGACAATGAGCGCAGATTGTTGATGCGCGAATTCAGTCGTGTCAGCAGGTCGAGCACCACCGTGTTGCGGGCGCCGAGGCAAAGCACCTCGTAGAAGCGGTCTTTTTCGGAAATGATCGCCGGGAAGTCATTGCTCTCATAGGCAAGCGCGAGACATTGGACGACGCGATCGAGGGCGAGCTGATCGGGCTCGCCGGCGAGCTGTGCGAATTGCTCGGCCACAAGGCCCTCAAGCGCGGCACGCACATTGTAGATGTTGCGCGCCTCATCGGGCGTGATGCGGGCCACCACGAGACCGCGCTGGCCACTCTCGACCAATCCCTCGGCCTCGAGTTCGCGCAAGGCCTCCCGCAAGGATGTGCGGCTGACGTTCAGCTCCTGACAGAGATCCTTCTCGACAAGCCGCGCGCCCGGCTCCAGGGCTCCCGTCTGTACGGCCATGCGCAGGCTGGCTGCAATCTTTCGGCGCAAGGGCGCAGCTTCCTGAACAAGGGGAGCAAGGCCCGCTTTGGCAATATCTGACATGGCCGGCGGTTTCCCTTCGGACGGATCTCCCGAAATGCGCCTTGACGCACCCTGAGAGTTTGTATGACAATCATACAAAATAAAACCGGATTGGCCAGTGCCGATCCGTTGGGGAGTGACACAGGATGGCCAGCGCGCGCCAGCGGGATCGGATCGGGACGGCCATGCGCCGTCTGGAAGACGATGCCCTGTTGCGGGGCGAGGGCCGCTTTCTGGACGATCTCGTCCTGCCCGACATGCTGGAGGCCGCCTTCCTGCGCAGCCCCGTTGCGCATGGGCTGATCCGCCGTCTCGACTGCGCCGCCGCGCGCGCCCTGCCCGGCGTTCATGCCGTGCTCACCTATGCCGACCTGCGACCGCTGCTGACCTCTGATCACATGCCGCTGGCCCTGCCAGCGGGCGGCCTCCGCTTCCATGCCGAATGCGACGTTCTGGCGCGCGAAGAGGTCACTTACGTGGGCGAGCCGGTGGCGCTCGTCGTGGCGCTGACACGCCGCATCGCCGAAGACGCGCTCGCCCTGATCGAGCTCGACGTGGACACTCTGCCCTGCGTGGTCGATCCGGTGGCGGGACTGGAGCCCGGGGCGCCGCAGGCCCGCCGCGACTGCCCGGACAATCACGTCGCGCGCACCGGCATCGATTATGGCGACGCGGACAAGGTCTTCGCCTCGGCTCCGCATGTGATCGCGGAGGAATTTCGCCTGAGCAAGGGCGGCGGCCATTCGATGGAGCCGCGCGGCGTGCTCGCCCGTTATGACGCCATGGACCGCCAATTGACGGTGTGGGATTCCACGCAAATGCCCCATCGCGCCAAGGCCATTCTGGTCGACGCTTTGGGCTTGCAGGAAACGCAGGTTCGCGTCGTCACGCCCGATGTCGGCGGTGGCTTTGGTCCCAAGGCCGTGTTCCATCCCGAAGAGCTGGCGATTCCGGCGGCTGCCCTGTTGTTGCGCCGCCCCGTGAAATGGGCCGAGGACCGGTTCGAGAGTTTCACCGCGACCTGCGGCGAACGCGACCAGGTGTGGACGATGGACGTCGCCTTCACCGATGACGGCAAGCTGCTCGGCATCCGCGGGCGCCTGCGCTACGACCATGGCGCCTCGACGCCCTATGGCATCGCGCTGCCGTTCAATGCGGCCACCAATCTGATCGGCCCCTATGTCCTGCCCGCCTACAAGATCCAGATCGACCTGTGCCTGACCAACAAGACGCCCTCGGCCCCGACACGCGGCGCCGGACGGCCGCAGGGCACATTTGTGATGGAACGGCTGCTCGACCGCATGGCGCGGCACCTGCGCCTGCCGCGCGATGACATCCGCCGCTGCAACCTGATCGCGCCCGCGCAAATGCCCTATGCGATTCCGGTGCGCCAGCGCGACGGCAGCACGATGGAATATGACACGGGCGATTATCCGCAATGCCAGGCGCGCGCGCTCGCCGCCGCTGGCTGGAGCGATTTTCCAGCCCGTCAGGCACAGGCGCTGCGCGAGGGCCGCCACATCGGCCTCGGCCTCGCCAATTATGTCGAGGCCACCGGGCGCGGACCTTTTGAAAGCGTCGCGATCCGGATCGGTCCCTCGGGCCAGATTGTCGTCGCCACGGGCGCCACGGCGCAGGGGCAGGGCGTGAAGACCATGGTCGCGCAGATCGTGGCGGATGTGCTGGGCCTGTCGGCCCAAAACATCGACGTCGTGACCGGCGATACGGCGGCGACGCCTGCGGGGCTTGGTGCCTATGCCAGCCGGCAGGCCGTGACGGCCGGCAATGCCGCCCATACCGCCGCCTTGCTGGTGGCGCAGAAAATCAGGCAGGCCGCCGCAGCCTTGCTCGAAGCCACGCCGGACGATCTCGAACTCGCCGATGGCATGGTGCGCGTGAAAGGCGTGCCGGGCCATGGCAAGAGCCTCGCCGACATCGCCCGCGCGCTGGCGGGGACGCCCGGCTTCGCGCTGCCCGCCAATCTGCCGCCCGGGCTTGCCGCTTCCAGCGATTACATGACCGCCGGGCTCACCTACACGAACGGAACCCATCTGGCGGAAGTGGAGGTCGATGTGGCGACCGGCGCCGTGCGCCTGCTGCGCTATGTCGTGGTGCATGATTGTGGACGCATGATCAATCCGATGATGGTCGAAGGCCAGGTGATCGGCGGCGTCGTACATGGCATCGGCGCCACGCTGTTTGAATGGATGCGCTACGACGAGGACGGCCAGCCGCTCAGCGTCACCTATGCGGATTATCTCCTGCCGACCTCCGATGTCGTGCCGCGCATTGAAATCCACCACATGGAATCGCCGACGCCGCTCAATCCCCTGGGTGTCAAGGGCGCTGCCGAAAGTGGAACGATCGGCGCGCCTTCGGTGATCGCCTCCGCCATCGAGGATGCACTGCGCCCCTTTGATGTGCGCATCAGCGATCTGCCGATCACGCCGCCACGCCTGTGTGCGCTGATCCGCGCCGGGAGCCCCGCATGAAGGCCGCGCCCTTCACATATCACGCGCCTGACAGTGTCGCCGCGGCCATAGCCCTGCTTGGCGCGCATGAGAATGCGCGCCTTCTGGCCGGTGGCCAATCGCTGATGCCGATGCTGAATCTGCGCGTCGCCGCGCCCGACCATCTGATCGACCTGCGCCGCATCGCGAGCTTGCGCGGCGTGGAAGAATGCGGCGACACGCTGCGGATCGGCGCGATGACCACACAACGCAGGGTCGA
>CAIWVR010000105.1 GCA_903916165.1 uncultured Hyphomicrobiales bacterium
GTGGATCATATCTACCAGATCTGCCAGCGGCTCATGGACGCCGGCATCACGATTAACCGCCCGCCGCGCGATGGCCACATGGCCTTTGTGCGCTCTCCCGACGGCATTTCCATTGAATTGTTGCAAAAGGGCGAGTCCCTGCCGCCGCAGGAGCCGTGGCTCTCCATGCCCAATACCGGAGCCTGGTGAGACCCAAGCTTTGAGCTTGGCGCAGTCTTCGGCTCAGGCGTAATCTTGGATCGTCATTGCGAGGAGCGTAGCGACGAAGCAATCCATCTAACGGTCAACCCGAAGATGGATTGCCGCCTCGCCTTCGGCTCCTCTCAATGACGAATATAAATTTGGAGATCACCGCATGCCGTCGACAGCGCCGAGGGAGGAAACGAGGCGCGAGATCCGCTTCCGCTTTCGCGGACGGGAGATTGCCCTGTCCGGCTTCTCGCCCCGTCTGACCTTGCTCGACTGGCTGCGCACGGAGGCTGGCGCGACCGGCACGAAAGAGGGCTGCAACGAGGGCGATTGCGGCGCCTGTACCGTGGTGCTGGCCCGCCGCAGCGGCGGCGCGACATCCTTTGCGCCGGTCAATGCCTGCATCCTGCTGCTGGGCCAGATCGACGGCGCGGAGCTGATCACCATTGAGGATCTCGCGCAGGGCGAGACGCTGCATCCGGTACAGGAGGCGCTTGTCGTCCACCACGGCTCGCAATGCGGCTTCTGCACGCCGGGCATCGTGATGAGCCTGTTCGCCCAGCACGAAGCTGGACCGACATCGCTCGACGCCGGTGCGATCGAGGACCAGCTCGCCGGCAATTTGTGCCGCTGCACGGGCTATCGGCCGATTGTCGACGCCGCGCTGGCCGCACATGCGGTCGCGCCGCTTGGTCTCTGGCACGGCATGACGGATTCTGGCGGCGATGTCTTCGTCGGTGATCTGGCGCGATTCTTTGCCGCGCCGGCCAGCCTTGCATCGCTGGCCAGTCTTTACGAAACCCATCCGGACGCGACGTTGGTCAGCGGCGCCACCGATGTCGGGCTCTGGATCACCAAGGGCCTTCAGGACATCCGAAAAATCATCTGGCTCGGCCGCGTTGCCGGACTCGACGCCATCGAGGACACGGGAGATGCGCTGCGCCTCGGTGCCGGGGCGACGCATGCGGCGCTTCTGCCCGTGCTGGCTGGCATCCATCCCGATCTTGGCGAAGTGATGCGCCGCTTCGGCTCGGTGCAGGTGCGTGCGTCTGGCACGCTGGGCGGCAGCATCGCCAATGGCTCGCCCATTGGCGATCTCGCGCCCTGCCTGATTGCGCTGGGCGCCACGCTCGTCCTGCAGAAGGGCTGGACGACGCGCGAATTGCCGCTGGAGGATTTTTTCATCGCCTATCGCAAGCAGGATCGGGCACCCGGCGAATTCGTGCGCGCCCTGATCGTGCCGAAGCTGCAGGCCGGGCAGCAGTTTCGCGCCTATAAGATCTCCAAGCGGATCGACGAGGATATTTCCTCCGTGCTCGCCGCCTTCCGTTTTGACATCGCGCAGGGACGCATCGGCGCCGCGCGCATGGCCTATGGCGGCATGGCGGGCACGCCAGCGCGCGCCTTCAATGCCGAGGGCTTCATCATCGGCGCGCGTCTTGAGGACGAGGCGACATGGGCCGGTGCGCTGGGTGCGCTGGCGCTCGACTTCCAGCCGCTGACCGACCAGCGCGCCAGCGCGCAATATCGCAGCCTCGTCGCCCGCAACCTGCTGAAAAAGGCGCTGCTTGAAATGCAGGGTGCCGACCTGTCCACGACACGCGTGGCACCGCCGCGGGAGAGCGCCCATGTCTGACGTGACCCGTGCCAAAACGCTGGCAAAGCCTTTGCTGCCTGACGTTGCGGACGAAAACCTCGCCGTCGTGCGCCGCCCCGTTGCGCATGATTCGGCA
>CAIWVR010000106.1 GCA_903916165.1 uncultured Hyphomicrobiales bacterium
AACAGGAGTGTTGCACATCCCGCCGGAATTTGCGAACCCGCTATGGATGTCCACCGGTGCCCGCTTGGCTCCCCTCGCATCGACCGCCTGTCGGAGTATGATCGAATGATGATTCGGAACGCTCTCTTATCATTGCTGCGGGTCTTCACCCGCGCCATTCTGGTCGCGGCGCTCACGTTTGGTGCCTCCTCGCTCGCCCTTGCCCAGAACCGGCCGTCGCAGAAGCCGGCGGGCACAGCGCCGGCGCAGCAGCGTCAGCAACCCGCGGCTGCGGCCGCGCCCGCCCAGCCTGGCAAACCGGTGCTGGTTGTCACGAGCGGCGACTGGAGCGTCTATGTGACCTCCGGCCCCGCCAAGCAATGCTATGCACTGGCGCAGCCGAAGGATCGACTTCCCAAGGAACTCAAGCGCGATCCGGCCTATCTCTTCATCTCCTCGCGTCCCTCCGAGAAGGTGCGCAACGAAGTCTCCATCATCATGGGCTTCGACGTGAAGGTCGCCGACAAGGGCGGCCCGGAAGCGGCTATAGGTGCCGCAAAATTTGCGCTCGCCTCGCAGGGCGCGCATTTGTGGGTGAAGGAGACGGCGAAGTCCGGTGCGATGATCGACGCGCTGCGCAAGGGCGCGCGGCTCATCGTCAAGGCAAACTCGCTGCGCGGCAATCTGACGACGGATTCCTATTCGCTCACAGGCATTGGCGACGCTCTGGACCGTTTGCAGAAGGAATGCCCTTGATCCCGGCCAGGCGCGCCTGGCAGGCCCTCTTCGCCTAATGTCTCCCAACCAAAGTGTGAGCGTGCAAAGGCTTGTTCGCGGCCTTTGCATCGGCATAATGCGGCGCACAAATCTTGTGCAAACGTCGCGTCCCCGAATGGCCGCGACGCTGCCTTGCCGGGGAGAGAAACATGTCCGAGAAAATTTACGCCGTCACCGATGAATGGGCGCGCCGCGCCTTCGTGGACGATGCAAAATACCAGGCCATGTATGCGCAATCCGTCGACAGCCCGGACGCCTTCTGGGGCGAGCAGGGCAAGCGCATCGACTGGTTCAAGCCTTACACGAAGGTCAAGAACACCAGCTTCGATTCGCACAATGTCTCGATCAAATGGTTCGAGGACGGCCTCACCAATGTGGCCTATAATTGCGTTGACCGTCATCTGGCGACGCGCGGCGACCAGACGGCGATCATCTGGGAAGGCGATGACCCGCAGGAATCCAGGCACATCACCTATCGCGAATTGCACGCGCAGGTCGGCACATTTGCCAATGTGCTGAAGGCGCATGGCGTCGGCCGTGGCGACACTGTCACCATCTACCTGCCGATGATTCCCGAGGCGGCTTACGCAATGCTGGCCTGCGCGCGCGTCGGCGCGGTGCATTCCATCGTCTTTGGCGGATTCTCGCCGGATTCGCTGGCAAGCCGCATCGAGGGCTGCGGCTCGAAAGTCGTGATCACGGCGGATGAGGGTCTGCGCGGCGGCCGCAAGGTCGCGCTGAAAACCAATGCCGACGAAGCCTGCAAGAAGACCGGCGACATTGTGACCTCGATGATCGTCGTCAAGCGCACCGGCGGCAAGATCGACATGCAGGCCGGCCGCGATTATTGGTACGAAGATGAAGCCGCAAAAGTGTCAGCCGATTGCGCGCCCGAGCAGATGAATGCGGAAGATCCGCTGTTCCTGCTCTACACGTCAGGCTCGACGGGCGCGCCCAAGGGCGTCGTGCACACGACCGGCGGCTATCTCGTCTATGCGGCGATGACGCATCAATATGTGTTCGACTACCATGACGGCGATATCTACTGGTGCACGGCTGACGTCGGCTGGGTCACCGGCCACAGCTACATCATCTATGGCCCGCTCGCCAATGGCGCGACGACGCTGATGTTTGAGGGCGTGCCGAATTATCCGTCGATGTCGCGCTTCTGGGAGGTGATCGACAAGCACAAGGTCAACATCTTCTACACCGCGCCAACCGCCATCCGCTCGCTGATGGGGGCGGGCGAGGAGCCTGTGAAAAAGACCTCGCGCGCCTCGCTGCGGCTGCTCGGCTCGGTCGGCGAGCCGATCAATCCGGAAGCCTGGGAATGGTATTACCGCGTGGTCGGTGACAACCGCTGCCCGATTGTTGACACCTGGTGGCAGACCGAGACCGGCGGAATCCTGATCAGCCCGCTGCCCGGTGCGACCGCGCTGAAGCCCGGTTCCGCGACGCGGCCCTTCTTCGGTGTGAGACCTGAGATCGTCGATGCCAATGGCGACATCCTGGACGGCGCCTGCGAGGGCAATCTTGTCATCGCCGACAGCTGGCCGGGCCAGATGCGCACCGTCTACGGCGATCACGAACGCTTCGTGCAGACGTATTTTTCGACCTATCCGGGCAAATATTTCACAGGCGACGGCTGCCGCCGCGACACGGACGGCTATTACTGGATCACGGGCCGCGTCGACGACGTGATCAACGTGTCGGGCCATCGCATGGGCACGGCAGAGGTTGAAAGCGCGCTGGTGGCGCATCCGAAAGTGTCGGAAGCGGCAGTGGTCGGCTATCCGCATGACATCAAGGGGCAGGGCATTTACGCCTATGTCACGCTGATGACGGGCGAGCAGCCCTCCGACGCGCTGCGCAAGGAGCTGGTCAATTGGGTCCGCAAGGAAATCGGGCCGATCGCCTCGCCCGACGTGATCCAATGGGCACCTGGATTGCCGAAAACCCGCTCGGGAAAAATCATGCGCCGCATCCTGCGCAAGATCGCCGAAAATGAATTCGGCGCGCTGGGCGACACGTCGACGCTCTCCGATCCGAGCGTTGTGGACGATCTGATTGCCAATCGCGGCAAGTGACCTGCGTGACGTGAAGATTGTGTGCGCCCCTCTCCCGCAAGCGCGGGAGAAGGGCGCACACGGCCTAGTGCCGGAAATGCCGGTGCCCGGTCAGCACCATGGCAAGGCCTGCCGCGTCCGCCGCCTTGATGACCTCGTCGTCGCGCATCGAGCCGCCCGGCTGGATCACCGCCGTCGCGCCCGCCTCTGCTGCGGCCAGCAGCCCGTCGGCGAAGGGGAAGAAGGCGTCGGATGCCACGACCGAGCCGATGGCCAGCGATTCCGACAGACCCGCGGCCTTGGCCGCTTCCGCCGCTTTCCACGCTGCAATGCGCGAGGAATCGACGCGGCTCATCTGGCCGGCACCGATGCCGACCGTCGCGCCGTTCCTGGCATAGACGATGGCGTTCGACTTGACGTGCTTGGCGACGCGGAAGGCGAAGCGCATGTCCGACAATTCCTGGTCCGTCGGCTGGCGCCGGGTGACGACGCGCAGGTCCATGTCGTCGACAACCGCATTGTCGCGGCCCTGCACCAGCAGGCCGCCGGAGACAGTCTTGAAGGTAAGCCCCCTGGCGCGCGGGTTCGGCAGGCCGCCGGTGAGCAGCAGACGCAGGTTCTTCTTGGATGCGATCAGCGCGATCGCCTCTTCATCGGCGTCAGGCGCGATGATCACTTCGGTGAAGATCTTCACGATCTCGGCTGCAGCAGCCGCATCGAGCTTGCGGTTCAATGCGACAATGCCGCCAAATGCGGAGACTGGATCGCAGGCGAGTGCGCGCTCATAAGCCTCTGCGAGAGAGGCGCCTTCCGCCACGCCGCAGGGATTGGCGTGTTTGATGATGGCGACCGCCGCCGTGCGCGCGGGATCGAATTCGCTCACGCACTCAAAGGCGGCGTCGGTGTCGTTGACATTGTTGTAGGAGAGCTGCTTGCCCTGCACCTGGCGTGCGGTGGCGACGCCGGCGCGCTTTTCGGGCGTGAGGTAAAAGCCCGCCGCCTGGTGCGGGTTTTCGCCATAGCGCATCTTTTCGGCGAGCCGTCCGCCGATAGCGCGGTAATCGGGCGCATCCTCGCCAAGCTCGGCGGCGAACCAGTTGAAGATCGCCGCATCATAGGCGGCGGTGCGCGCATAGGCCTTCTGCGCCAGCGCGCGGCGCAGGCTGATCGTCGTCTGGCCGGCATTCTCCTGCAGCGCATGGAGCACGCGCTGGTAATCCTCGACATCGACCACCACGGCGACGTCGCCATGGTTCTTTGCCGCCGCGCGGATCATCGCCGGGCCGCCGATGTCGATGTTCTCGATGCAATCGTCGTAGGCTGCCCCCTTCGCGACGGTGGCCTCGAACGGGTAGAGATTGACGACCAGCAGGTCGATGGCGGGAATCGCATGGGCGAGCATGGCCGCCTCATGTTCGGGGTTTTCGCGGATGGCGAGCAGCCCGCCATGGACCGCCGGGTGCAGCGTCTTCACGCGCCCGTCCATCATTTCCGGGAAGCCGGTAAGATCGGCCACATCCTTCACCGGCAGGCCGGCATCGGCCAGCGCTTTACGGGTTCCGCCCGTCGAGACCAGCTCAATATCGAGCGCATGCAGCGCGCGGGCGAAATCGACGAGGCCTGACTTGTCGGATACGGAAAGCAAGGCGCGCGCGACGCGGCGCGGATGGGTTGTCATGGGGTGCGGTCTCGCGGACAGGAAAGATCTGCCGCGCGCTTAGCACGGACGGCGCGGGCGGGCAAAAAGTGCGGCGTGGCGCTCCTTGGACCGGCCTAGGTCAGCCCAGCCGCTCCAGCGTCCAAATCAGGGCGGGATAGTCGCGGATGCGTGCGTTGACGACCATTTGTGTCGTGTTGCGCGGGCCTTCGCGGCCGCCCAGAAAAATGCTTTCTTCCAGCACGACACCGATGCCGCTGGCACGAAACAGCCATTCCTGACCATCGGCGAGCACGAGGTGGACGCCCGTGCTTTCGTCGACAAGGGTCGCGCGGGCGAGCGGGTGCAGGTGGAAGCGCAGCGCATATTCAGCCTGCCCGGCACCTGGCACGCGGCGGGCCGTTGGCTGCAGGCTGTCCTCACCCTCGATCCGGCGACCGGTGGCAGACAGGGTCAGACGGCGGCTGTGGATGAGGCCGAAGCGCGGTTCATAGCCATCATGCGTGGCCTCGATCTCCAGCGCATGGGCATCTTCCAGTCGACGCGTCTGAACAATGCGCGGTCCGGAGATGACCTGTCCAGCGGCCCAGCGGTCGAGGCCCGCGCCCGTCGCGAAGCGGCAGGACGAGGCATCATTGACGACGAGAGCCGAATGGGCGGCAGTGCTGCGCGCCGCCTCGCGCAAGGGCGGGCGCGGATTATAGGGTACGCCGCAATTGACAATGAGGCGCTGCGCGCCGCTCGACATTTCAAACGACAGGGCACCGGCATGGGCATCGCAGGAGAAGGCGGCCGGCGGCGAGGGGCCGACGTCGATGACGATGATCGTCTCGCCGGCTTCCATGCGCTCGTAACCGGAGTTGGGCGCATGCATCAGCGGCAAGGCGCGCGCATCGTCATAGGCGAGTACGGTGGCGAGCGCATGCGCGGCCGTCGGACCCATGCCGTTGAACAGCGCCATCGCGCCGTCGCCGTGCCGAAACAGGCGCAGCATTGGCATCATGCGGTCGATGACGTTGAGCAGCAGCTGCGGGGCTGTGGCTCCGCGCGCGGCATAGGCCTGGCGCAACGGCAAAAGGTCGAGCAGAAGGTCCACGATCATCTGCGGATTGCGGCCGATATGGCCGCCATCCGGGAGGATCTGCACCTTGAGTTCATCCACCAGTATTTTCGTGCTGCGGCGGGCGAGCTTTGGCATGCCTTGCGCGCACAGGCCAAGTTCGGCGAGGGCAATGGCGCACAGCAAGCGCGCTTCACCCTCCAGCCCGTCTTCGAGGCAGCGCTGCAAATGGCGTGCGTGCAGGCCAAGCGCGCGCATGAAGCGGCGGTAGAAGGCGCGGTCTGCACCATCGAGGATCAGCGGCGATTGAGACAGCCACGACAACACGCGCCGCGCGGCAACGCTTGCCTGCCAGTCGGTGCCGACATAGGCGCGGCCGCGCAGGGTGATCCAGTCACCGATCAGCGCGCGGGCATTGACCCGCGCCAGCGCTGTGTCGGCGGCGCGCAGGTGGCGCAGCCATGAGAAGCCGGTCAATCCGACCTCCCAGCCAGGCGAGGGCACCTCAACCTCGAAAGGCGAGGCGCCATGCGTGTTCACGGCCTTGCCAGCAAAGACGAAATAGCCGGAGTAGATGTCGGCGGCGATGGTCGGGTCGGTGGTGCGGATGTCCTGCGGTGCAATCAGCAGTCGTTCGGGGGCGGTCGTGCCGAGGCTGGTGACGAAGCGCAGCGGTGCCCTTGCGAAACGCAACAGCGCCAGTGCTGTGCGGTTTGCCACGAGCCGCGTGTGCCGCACGCGATCGGCCGAATTCGTCGATCCTGAAGCCAATATTCCCCCGTAATTCATTACAAACCAAAGCTGACAGGACGCGAATATGGCGACCAGCGCCAGCATTAAGCAATAATTTACTTAACCCTTTATTTAAATTTGAAACAATAAGAGGCTTGAGCTCAAAGGCGGACCAGACGGGCCACAAAAAATCCGTCGAGGCCAGACAGGCGGGAGGACCCGTTTTGAAGATGGCCGGGCAAGGTGCGCAGTTCGCCGTCGGCGTTCAGGCACTGGGTCAGGCCGCCGATCTCCTCGGGCCGGATCGGCGCGCGCACCAGATCGGGATTGCGGCGCAGGAGCGCGGCGATCTGCATCTCGCCTTCCTCAGGTTCCAGTGAACAGGTGCAATAGACGAGGCGCCCACCACGCACCAGCAAGGTGGCTGCACGATCAAGCATTTTCGCCTGAACGCCAGCGAGGCTCGTAATGTCACCCGCCTTCTTGGTCCAGGCGACATCGGGATGCCGGCGGATTGTGCCCGTGGCCGAGCATGGCGCATCGAGCAGAATCGCGTCGAAGGGCGCGGCTTCAAAGGCGAGCGCGTCACCGACGCGGATCTCTGCGGTCAGGCCGAGGCGCTCCAGATTCAGGGCGAGCCGCTTGAGCCGTTCGGCCGAGCGGTCGAGCGCCGTTACCTGTGCGCCGGTGAGGGCGAGCTGCGCGGTCTTGCCG
Organism: uncultured Hyphomicrobiales bacterium; assembly: GCA_903916165.1. Taxonomy (GTDB): domain Bacteria; phylum Pseudomonadota; class Alphaproteobacteria; order Rhizobiales; family Beijerinckiaceae; genus Terripilifer. Next base: position 6,986 of record CAIWVR010000106.1, read on the forward strand.
CCGGGCGCGGCGCAGAGATCGGCGACCCGCTCGCCGGGCCGGGCGTTGAGCAGCCGGGCCGGAAGGGCAGCGGCTGCGTCCTGGACCCACCATAGGCCCTCGGCATAGCCGGGCAGCTCCTCGACCGGTGCCTGCGAGGTGAGCCGCAGGGAGCCTGTCGGCAACAGCAGTCCTTCAGGCACGAGGGCCGGGTCGGCTCCGGCCTTCACGGTGAGGTCAAGCGTCGGCTCGGCTCGGTGGGCGAGCGTGATCTGCGCTGCCACCTCGTCGCCATAGGTCTTGCGCCAGCGCGTCGCGAGCCAGTGCGGGGTGTCGGCGAAGGGGTCGGTCGGGGTCTCGAAGTCGGCACGCCGGCGGGCAATGTTGCGCAGCACGGCATTGACCAGCCCCGCGAAGGGCGCAGTGCGGGCCTGGTGGCGCACGGCGCGCACGCCAAGGTCGACGGCGGCATGATCGGGCACGTCCATATACAGGATCTGCGCCGCGCCGATCAGCAGTGTCCATTCAATGCCCTGGCCCTTTTTCGGCATGCCCTTTTCAAGCGTCGCCGCCAACGCGAGACGGAGTGCGCCAAGGTGGCGCAGAGCCGCCAGCACGATGGAGCGCACCAGCGCCCGGTCACGCGGATCGAGGCCCGTCATCGCCTCCGGGCCAGCGCCCGGCGCGAAGCGCTCGTCGAGTGACAGACCGTTGCCGGCAACTTCGGCCAGGATGGCAGCGGCGGACAGGCGCACGGCAAGGCCCGGTGCCATTTCTGGTGCCGGCGGGCGGCGAGCAAAGCCCGAGGGCCCGCGCGGCACTTCCTGTTTCACCATGTCTGTCGCGCGCCGCAGAGGGTCATGCCATGTTCCTGTCTTGCCTGCCGAGAGCGGTTAGCCCCAGGGGCCGCGCGTGCCGCCTGTGTCCCCGCCGGTACCACGATCGCCGCCCCGGCGCCATGGCGAGAGCTTGCGGCCCGACAGGAAACCGCCGTCCTTTGGCCGCGCCCGGCCCCAGGCGGAGCCTGCCGGGTAGGATTGCTGCGCGAAATCGTCGCGGAATGCCGACCACGCGGTTGCCTCCGTCGAGGCGGCCGACACGTTCATGCGCTGCGCCAGTTCCTCCAGCGCCGCGATCCGGTTTTCGACATTGGGATGCGTCGAGAACAGATTGTCCATGCCGCGCCCGCTCAGCGGATTGACGATGAAGAGATGCGCCATGGCCGGATTGGCCTCGGCGCGTTCATTGGGGATCGCGTCCGCGCCGCGCGAGATCTTGTCCAGCGCGCGCGCCAGCCAGAGGGGGTTGCCGCAGATTCTGGCACCACTTTCGTCGGCCACATATTCGCGCGAGCGACTGACCGCCATCTGCACAATGGCTGCGGCCATCGGTGCCAGAATCGTGAGCGCCAGCGTGCCCAGTATGCCGAGCCCGTTGCGGCGCCCGCCACCGAAGAACATGCCCCAATGCGCGATCGAGGAAATGGCACCGGCAAGTGTGGCGCTGATCGTCATGGTCAGCGTGTCGCGATGTTTGATATGCGCGAGTTCGTGGGCGATCACGCCCGATAGCTCCTCGCGCGTCAGCATGTGGATGAGGCCGGTGTGAACGGCCACTGCCGCGTGCTCCGGATCGCGTCCCGTGGCGAAGGCATTGGGCTGGTCGCTGTCGATCACATAGATGCGGGGCATCGGGATTTCTGCGCGGACAGAAAGCTCGCGCACGAGACTGTGGAGCTCCGGGGCCAGCTGCTCGTCGACTTCGCGGGCATCATTGGCGGCCAGCGCCATGCGGTCGGAATTCCACCAGGCGAAAAGATTGGTGCCGATGGCGAAGACAAGCGCCATCAGCATGCCGGTTTGGCCGCCCAGCGCACCGCCGACGAGCAGGAACAGGGCCGTCATGGCCGCGAGAAGCACCGCCGTGCGCAGAAAATTCATCGAAGGTTGCTCCACAGATCAGCCGCCCCGTCTGGTCAAAAACACGACGCGCGCCCTATATGTGGGGATGAGGGGCGGTCCAGTTCAAGCGCCGCCACAGGATACCGTGATGCCGAACGACACCAGCACGCCTGAAGACCTGCCTGCGCCCCGCAAGGCTCTTACCCCGGAGGCACAGCGTGCGCTGGCCGAGGCGCAGGCGCGTCGTGATGCGGCCGAGGCCGAACGGCAGGCTGCGGCCAAGGAGATCAACGGGCGTGGCGGGCTTGATCCGGTCCGTTACGGGGACTGGGAGATCAAGGGTCTGACCAGCGACTTCTGAGGGCGGCGACACGTGATTTTTCGACGCGGTTCCTCCTGGCTGGCGCTGCTGTTTCTCGCCGCGCTGCTGGGTGCCTGCGCCTATGTCGCGGGCCAGCGCCCGTTTGCGGAGCGCCCGCGCACGGAAGTGGCCCTCCTGCTCGCCAGCCGTCCGGTGCCCGTCCCGGTGGAGGTCGACCGTATCGTCGATGGTGACACGTTCCGTATTTTCGTGGGTCTCGCGTCAGGCGAGCGGACCAGCGCGGTGGTGCGCATGCGCGGCCTCGACACGCCTGAGCTGCACGGGGCCTGCGAGGCGGAGATCCGCGCGGCGCGCGCGGCCGCCCATGCGCTCGAGCGGCTGCTGCGGGGCGGCGAGGTGCTGCTCGACCAGATTGCCTCTGACAAATATGACCGGGTGCTGGCGCGCGTCTTTGTGCTTGGTCCCGATGCCCGCCCGCGCAATGTCGCGGAGGTGATGGTGCACGGGGGCCATGGCCGCGCCTATGACGGCCGCAAGCGCGCCGGCTGGTGCGGCTGAGGTTCCTCAATGCGCGGCCGGCAAGAGCGGATCAGGCGGATATGATCAGTTTTGCTCGGCGAGTTGCGCGGCCTGGTGCTCGGTGATCAGCGGATCGATGATCTCGTCGAGCGCGTCGCCCGCGACCACCTTGTCGAGCTTGTAGAGTGTGAGATTGATCCGGTGATCGGTCACGCGTCCCTGCGGAAAATTATAGGTGCGGATGCGTTCCGAGCGATCCCCCGAGCCGACCTGTGACTTGCGGTCCGCGGCGCGTTCTGAATCGAGCTTCGAGCGCTGTTCGTCGTAGAGCCTGGCGCGCAGCAGGTTCATCGCACGCGCGCGGTTCTTGTGCTGCGAGCGTTCGTCCTGCACGAAGACGATCGTATTGGTGGGAATATGCGTGATGCGGATTGCCGATTCCGTCTTGTTGACGTGCTGGCCGCCGGCACCTTGCGCGCGCATCGTGTCGATTTTCAGATCCGCCTCGTTGATGTCGATGTCGACTTCCTGCGCTTCTGGCAGCACCGCAACAGTTGCCGCGGATGTGTGAATGCGCCCTTGCGTTTCCGTGGCGGGCACGCGCTGCACACGATGCACACCCGATTCATATTTCAGCTTCGCGAAGACGCCGCGGCCCTCGACCGACGCGATGAGTTCCTTGTAGCCGCCGGCCGTCCCCTCGCTGGCCGACATCAGCTCCAGTTTCCAGCCGTGCAGGTCGGCGTAGCGCGCGTACATGCGGTAGAGATCGCCGACAAACAGCGCCGCCTCGTCGCCGCCGGTGCCGGCGCGCAATTCGAGGATCGCGCCATGTTCGTCGGCGACATCCTTCGGCAGCAGTGCAATGCGGATCTGCTGCTCCAGCGCCTCGACGCGCTGCGCGGCCGCAGCGCGCTCCTCTTCCGCCATGTCGCGCATCTCGGCATCGGTGCCGGCATCCGCCAGCATGGCGTTGACGTCCTCGAGTTCCCGGCGTCCCTCGCGCCAGGCGCGGATCGCGTCGACGAGCGTGTCGAGGTCCGACAATTCACGCGACAGGGCGACAAATTCCTGGCCGCTCGCGCCCGCCGACAGTTTGGCGGATATTTCGTCATGACGACGCAGGATCAGGTCGAGCTTGTCTTGGGGCAGCATGATGGGTCCGGGGGTGGGCGACAAGACAGGGCAGCAGGCGGGGCAACAGGCGGGCGCGCGTCGCTACAGCGGCACGCCCTTGGCCTCCGCATAGGCCCGCAATTCCGCGCGAAGGGAACTGGCGCCGGTCTTTTGCGCGAGCAGATCGGTGACAAAGCCGGTGATCTCTCCGGCATGGAGAGCAAGCAGCATGGCTTTCACCGGGCCGATGGACGCCGGCGACATCGAGAGATTGCGATAGCCGATACCGATCAGCGCCATGGCCTCGAGCGGGCGCCCGCCAATCTCGCCGCACAGAGTGACGGATGTACCATGGATGGCGGCCTTGTCGGTGATCGACTTGAGCGCGCGCAGCGCGGCGGGTGAGAGCGGATCGAACCGGTCCGACACGCGGCGATTGTCGCGGTCGGCGGCGAAAAGATATTGCACGAGATCGTTCGAGCCCACCGACACGAAATCAACGCGCGGCAGCATTTCGTCGAGTGCCCAGAGCACGGAGGGCACCTCGATCATGATGCCGAGCTTCAGGGACGTCGGCAGCGCGTAAGCGTGGCGCGTCAGATGCGCGATCTCGCGCTCCACGAGATCCTTGGCGCGGTCGAATTCCGCGCAGGTTGCCACCATCGGGAACATGATGCGCAGGCTGCGCCCGGCACCCGCCTTGAGCATGGCGCGCAATTGCGTGCGCAGCAGCCCGGGGCGGTCCAGCCCGATGCGAATGGCCCGCCAGCCCAGCGCCGGATTGTCCTCCTCCAGACGTGACATGTAGGGCAGGATCTTGTCGCCGCCGATGTCGAGCGTGCGGAAGGTCACCGGCACGTCGGGCACGGCGTCCATCACGTTCTTGTAGAGTTCGTATTGCTGGTCGCCACGCGGGAATTGCGCGGCCACCATGAACTGCAGTTCGGTGCGGAACAGGCCGATGGATTGCGCGCCGGTTTCAGCCACATGCGGCAGGTCAATCATCAGGCCCGCATTCATGTGCAGGCCGATCTCCGCACCGTCCGTCGTGACGGCGGGTGCGTCGCGCAGCTTGTGATATTGCTCCTGCCGCTTGGCGCGCAGGCGTGCCTTTTCGGCATAGGCCGCCTCGACGTCAGGCTGCGGGCGCAGCTGCACGTTGCCGGTCGAGCCATCGACGATGATCGCGTCATTCTGCTCGCAGAGATCGACAATATTGACGACCTCGCCGACCATCGGAATGCCGAGCGCGCGTGCGATGATGGCGACATGGCTCGACGGCCCGCCCTCCTCCAGCACAAGGCCGCGCAGCTTGCTGCGGTCATATTCGAGCAGGGCCGCCGGTCCCATGGTGCGCGCGACGATGATGGCATTGTCGGGCATTTCATCCTGCGACACGACGAAGCTTTCGCCGGTCAGTTGGTGCAGCAGGCGGTTGGCAAGGTCGTCGAGATCGTGCAGGCGCTCGCGCAGATAGGGGTCGGTGCGGCGCTGCAATTTGGCGCGGGCGTCGTTCTGCACGCGCTCGACGGCGGCTTCCGCCGTCAGGCCCGACGAGATCGCCTCGCGCAGGCGGCGCAGCCAGCCCCGGTCATGGGCGAACATGCGGAAGGTCTCGAGCACTTCGAGATGCTCGCCCGGACCCGCCTGGTCACCG
>CAIWVR010000107.1 GCA_903916165.1 uncultured Hyphomicrobiales bacterium
GACGCCGATGATCAGCGGTGCCATGGTCATGCGCCTGCGCTCGGCCGCGATCCGCGAGGGCTCGACACCCGGCTCCCTGGCGGCGAAGGCGGCCGCCAGAATGTCCCCGGCCCGTTCGCGCGCCTCGCCCTGGAAGACGATAAAGCGCCAGGGCACCAGCTTGCCATGATCGGGCACCCGCGCGGCGAGGCGCAGCAGGCGCTCCAGCTCGGCGGGCGTGGGCCCCGGCCCCGCAAGCGCGACCGGTGCCACGGAGCGACGCGTCTCGAGCAGGTGAATCATGTCAGTCATGGTGCGTCCGTTTCACCTTCGAGCCAATGGTCCAGCCCGTCAGGGCGCGCCACATCGTGAGGTTTTGGCAAGTTCCGCAAGCAACCGCAAGCCGCGCGCATCCCCTCGCTCCCGCTTTGACGCGGGCTGCGCTTTGCGGCACAAGTCGGGGCCATGACGATGCCCCTTCGCGCCGGTCTTCTCGTGCCGGCTCTCTTCTGTGCGATTCTTGGTTGCGCGTCCGCTTGGGCGCAGGCGACACCCGGCCGCGCGCCCGAGGGTGCAGCACCATCCCTTTTCGCACCCTCCACGCCGTCGCCCGCCCGGCCACCGGAGCAGAATGACGGCACGCCGCTGCAGGACGGCACCGGCCGGCTGTTCCTGTCGGCCAATTATGGTGGCCCGTCGACCACTGCGGTCCGCGGTGTGCTCTGGCGCGTGTACCAGCAGAATGCCGAAAACGGCATTCATGCCCTCATTGCCGAAACGACGGACATGACGCCTGCACTCACCCTGCCAGACGGCGACTATGTCGTGCACGCAGCCTTTGGACTGGCAGCGGCCATGCGGCGGGTGACGATCAACAGCAATAGTGTCACCGAGAAAATCGCGCTCAACGCCGGGGCGCTGCGGATCGCGGGCCTGCTGGGCGACACGCCACTCCAGCCCAACCGGCTCAAGATCGACATCTATGTGCCCGAGCGCACCGGACAGCCCGAAAAGCTCATCGCCGCAAATGTGAAGTCCGGCGACCTGGTGCGCCTGCCCGAAGGCAATTACCGCGTCGTCTCGACCTTTCTCGACCTCAACGTCTCACCCTCGGCCACGCCGACGATCCCGGGACTGCCCGCCAATGCCACCAATTCCGTAATCAACGCGGAGGTGCGGATCGATGCCGGCAAGCTGACCGACGCGACCATGCGCCATCGTGCGTCCAACATCACATTGAAGCTGGTCAACAGCATGGGCGGCGATGCCCTGGCCAACACGTCCTTTACCGTATTGACACCGGGCGGCGACGTGATCCGCGAAATGATCGGTGCCTTTCCGCGCCTCCTGCTGGCGGAAGGCGAATATTTCGTGATTGCGCGCCGCGACGGCAAGACGCATCAGATGACGATCAAGGTGCCATCCAATGCCGATCGCGAGATCGAGGTGATGGCCAATGGATCGGGAGGCTAGGCATGCAGACCTTCTTCGTCGAAATCAAATGCGCGCTCGGGCGCACCTATGAAGTGGCCAGCGCGCTCGCCGAAGCGGAGATCGCCTCCGAAATTTATTCCATCGCCGGAAATTATGACATTCTGGCCAAGTTCTACGTCGACAAGGAGGCCGACATCGGTCATTTCGTCGGCGAGAAGGTGCAGATCATCCCCGGCATCGTCGACACGCGCACGATCATCACGTTCAAGGCGTTTTGAAAAAGGAAGAGTGAAGTGACCGAAGCCGAAACTCTCCAAGACAAGGCCCTTCTGGACGAGGCCTTTCTGGACGACCGCATGTTCCTGCTTGCCGTCTATCCGGCGCGCCTCGCCAAGGACGCGGAAGAAAATCACCAGACAGCGATCTTCTACGACCAGACGCCGGAAAATGGCCTGTGGACCGTCCTCACCTTCCGCAATGTGGCTGACTATCCGCTCGTCGGCGTCGCGCATTTCGAGCGCGAGGACCATGCGCGTGCCTATAAGGCGGGCCTTGAGCCCTCGATCCCGCTGACGAGCCTCGGCGGCCAGTCGCCCAAGACCGTGATGACGCCGGATGATTTCGCGGCCTGGAAGGAAGAACGCGGGTTTGTCGATTTCCATCCCGACAACGCCCCGCGCCTGGTGGGCACCGACCGCGCCGAAATCGTGATGCAGACGAAAGAACAGTTCATCGCGGGGCTGCAGCAGGTCGCGAGCGTGCTGAAGGGTCCAGGGGCCTAGGAGGATATGAGCAGCCCTCTCCCGCGCGCGGGAGAGGGTGGCATGCGAAGCATGACGGGTGAGGGCAGCGCCGCTGCGCCATCCTTTCAGAATCTTCAGCCATTGAACCGCCCTCATCCGTCACGCGAGGCGTGACACCTTCTCCCGCCAGCGCAGGAGAAGGACGTGCCGAGTCATTGCAAGCGCTCCACTAGACACCGAAGACTCGGGACTGGATTGCTTCGCTGCGCTCGCAATGACGGCTGCTATTGAGCTGCCTTCGGTGCCAATTCCCGCTCGAGCGCGCGGCGGATCAGACGCTGATAGGGGATGCCCTCCGCAGCCGCCTTTGCCCGCGCGGCGTCGAGCAATGACTTTGGCAGTCGCATGTTCACACGCTCTGTCTTCGGCTGAAGCTCGAAATGCACGCGTTGGAAACCGGACCAGTCATATTCGGTCAAGTCTGCGTTCGCGACGAAGTCTTCAGCCTCCTCATCGCTCCTCAGAACGGGAAATTGCTTCAGCTTTTTCATAAAGGGCGACCTCCTTTGAATGCATGTAACGCGCACTGATGGGCCTGATGACGTCCTCAGTGCCACGGCTTCTGATCGTGAAAACCACGAACACAGCACGTCCGGATGCCGCACGCCCCACCGCGTGAAACCGCGCCTCCACCAACGAATGACGCAGGTCGCCCATAACGATGGGGTCGGCGACCAACGCCTGTTCGATTTCTTCCAGATCCACGCCGTGCTTGCGGCATTTTTCCGAGTTGCCAAAATCCCAGTCGAAAACGTAACGCATCAGCCTACCTAAATGTACATACAAATGTCAATACATACCCAAAACGGGTAGAGTATAACCTGAGCCAAAAAACAAAAAAACGCCACCCTCGCGGATGACGCTCTCAATCATCTTGCCTTGGCAGAGCAAACTACCCCGCCCGCTTCACATCCGGCGCAACCGCCTCATCCGCCAGCGTGCGCAGCGCCTCATCCAGCGTCATCGACGTCTGCGCCTGCGACCCGAGACGGCGGATCGAGACCGTCTGCTCCGCGGCTTCCTTGCGGCCCACGACCATCAGCACCGGGATCTTGGCGAGCGAATGTTCGCGCACCTTGTAGTTGATCTTCTCGTTGCGCAGGTCGCCCTCGACCCGCAGGCCCCTCTTGCGGGCGGCCGCAATGATCTCCAGCGCGTAATCATCGGCGTCCTGCGTGATCGTGCAGACCGTGATCTGCTGTGGCGACAGCCACAGCGGCAGATGGCCGGCGTAATGCTCGATCAGGATGCCGGTGAATCGTTCCAGAGACCCGAACATCGCGCGGTGGATCATCACCGGCGTCGTCTTCTCGCTGTCGGCGGCGATATAGAAAGCCCCGAAGCGGGTCGGCAGGTTGAAATCGACCTGCGTCGTGCCGCACTGCCATTCGCGCCCAATCGCGTCACGCAAGGTATATTCGAGTTTCGGACCGTAGAAAGCGCCCTCGCCCGGGTTGATGCCGATCTTGATGCCGCTCTCGCCGACCTTGTCGAGCACGCGCGACAGCGCGGCTTCCGCCTTGTCCCAGACATCATCGGAGCCGACGCGCTTTTCAGGACGCGTCGAGAGCTTCAGCACGATGTCGGTGAAGCCGAAGTCTTCGTAGATCGACATGATGAGATCGTTGATCTCCATCGCCTCGTCCATGATCTGCTCTTCGGTGCAGAAAATATGCGCATCATCCTGCGTGAACGCGCGCACGCGCATCACGCCATGCAGCGCGCCCGAGGGTTCATAGCGATGCACTGTGCCAAATTCCGCGATCTTCAGCGGCAGGTCGCGATAGGATTTCAGCCCGTTCTTGAAGATCTGCACGTGACCCGGGCAGTTCATCGGCTTCAGCGCGAAGACGCGATCATCCTCGGTCTGGGTGATGAACATGTTTTCACGATAGGTCTGCCAATGGCCGGAGGTTTCCCACAGCGCGCGGTCGAGCACCTGCGGCGTATTCACTTCCGTATAGCCTGCCGCCTGCTGGCGACGGCGCATGTAGTTGATGAGCGTCTGGAACAAGGTCCAGCCCTTGGCGTGCCAGAAGACCGTGCCCGGACCTTCCTCCTGGAAATGGAAGAGATCCATTTCGCGCGCGAGGCGGCGATGATCGCGGCGCTCGGCTTCCTCGATCTGCTTCAGATAAGCGTCGAGATCTTCCTGGCGTGCGAAGGCGGTCGCATAGATGCGCGACAGCATGGGCTTGGTTGAGTCGCCACGCCAATAGGCACCAGCCACCTTCATCAGCTTGAAGGCCGAGCCGATCTTGCCTGTCGATGTCATATGCGGGCCGCGACACAGGTCGAGCCAGTCGCCCTGCCTGTAGATCTTCAGGTCCTGGTCAGCGGGGATCGTCTCGACGAGTTCGACCTTGAAGGCCTCGCCCGCCTTTTCGAAATGCGAGATGGCCTCGGCGCGCGACCAGACTTCACGCACGAAGGGCGCGTCCTTGGCGATGATCTCGCGCATCTTCGTCTCGATCGCGTCAAACTCTTCGGGCGTGAAGGGCTGATCCTTGCGATAGAAATCATAATAGAAGCCATTGTCGATCACCGGCCCGATCGTGACCTGCGTGCCGGGATAGAGCGTCTGCACGGCTTCTGCGAGCACATGCGCGCAATCGTGCCGGATCAGCTCCAGCGCGCGGGGATCGTCGCGGTTGATGAAGTCGATACGGGCATCGCGCTCGATCTTGTCGGCCAGATCGACCACCGCGCCATCGAGCGCCATTGCGATGGTGCGCTTGGCGAGAGAGGGCGAAATCGATTTGGCGATGTCGAGGCCGGTGGCACCGGCGGGGAACGCGCGCTGCGCGCCGTCCGGGAAAGTCACGGAAATCATGTCGTCTCCTTGCTGCTCACTCGCCGATACGAGTCGGCGTAAGCGGTTTCATCGAGCGCGCGGTATAACAGCCGACGCCCAAGGCGCAAAGACCGCTCGGGACCGCCCCTCTCCCGCCGGGCGCAAGGAGGACGGGTGCCCTACCCTAGTCCACCGCCTCGCACCGCCAGCGTGCAGACCGCCACGGCGTCAGCGGCGACGCCCCCTCCGGTAATCTGGTGGGTGCGGGGTCATACCCCGCCCCGCCCCAAGGATTGCAGCGACAGATGCGGGCGAGGCCCATCCAGCCGCCCATCCACAGGCCATGCGCCTGAATGGCGTCGTCCGTATATTCGGAACAGCTGGGCAGGTAGCGACATTGGCGCCCGATCAGCGACGACAGCGTGAGCTGGTAGGTTCGGATCGCCACATGGGCCAGTTGGCGGGGCATATTGGCGGGAGAGAGTGGCATGCGCAGCATGACGGGTGAGGGCGGCGCAGTCCATGGCGCGCCGGGCGAAAGGCGATCGGCTGAACCGCCCTCATCCGTCCGGCTTTGCCGGCCACCTTCTCCCGCCGGAGCGGGAGAAGGACGCCCACAATCCTCCGAACCCATCAGGACGCCTTCGCCTGCGACCCGGCTTCAACCTTTTCCAGCGCCGCGACCACGGCGTCGAAGGTGAGCAGCGTGGAGGCATGCCGCGCCTTATAGTCGCGGACCGGCTCGAGCACGGCGACATCCGCCCATTTGCCGGACGGCGGGGCACCATTTTCTTTCAGCATCCGGCGGACCTGCTCGCGGACATCGCGCAATTCTTGCGCGCTCGAGCCCACGATATAACGCGCCATGATGGAGGAGGACGCCTGCCCCAGGGCGCAGGCCTTCACGTCATGCGCGAAATCGGACACCACCCCATCCGTCATGGAGAGGTCGACGGTTACCGTCGAGCCGCACAATTTGGAATGGGCTGTGGAGCTGGCGTCTGGAGCCGCGAGACGACCGAGCCGGGGAATATCGCCGGCGAGTTCCAGGATGCGACGGTTGTAAATATCGTTCAGCATGGGTGACCTGACAGAATGGGTTGCTGCCATTATATAGGGACCGGGAGGACCTGACGAGAGACGCGCCCCTGCGGCGCATTGCGCCATGCGATCCCGATGCTGCGGGACTGAAATTGATCCAGCGAAATCGTGACAACAGGACTGGTCCAAGCCCCAAGCATCGCCGTAACAGAGCCGATGTTCCTCTTGACTGGAGGCGCCACATGGATGCCGTGGTTAAGCCCTTGCAAAGCGTAAAGCCTGCCCCTGCCCCGGTTCTTCGCCCAAGCCGCGAAGAGGCCGAGGAGGCTGTCCGTGTCCTGCTGCGCTGGGCCGGTGACGATCCGAGCCGTGAAGGCCTGCTGGATACGCCCAAGCGCGTGACCAAGGCCTATGGCGAATTGTTCGGCGGATACCGCGAGGACCCCAGACAACATCTGGAGCGCGTCTTCGAGGAGGTCGAGGGCTATGATGACATGGTCCTTGTCCGTGATATCGCCTTTGCCTCGCATTGCGAACATCACATGGTGCCCTTTGTCGGCAAGGCGCATATCGCCTATTACCCGTCCGAAGGCGTCGTGGGCCTGTCGAAGCTTGCCCGCGTGGTCGAAACCTATGCGCGCCGCCTGCAGACGCAGGAGACCATGACAGCCCAGATCACCGAGGCCATCGACACTGTGCTCAAGCCACGCGGCATTGCCGTGATGATCGAGGCCGAGCATATGTGCATGTCGATGCGCGGTGTGCAGAAGCAGGGTGCCTCCACGGTGACGAGCCAGTTCACCGGCGTCTTCCGCGACGATCCCACCGAGCAGGTGCGCTTCTACACCTTGCTGCGCGGCTTCCGGTAGGCTCAACCTGAGGTTGATTCAGAATTTGAAGGGCGGGCCGCAAGGTCCGCCTTTTCAGTTTGTTGGACTTGAACGAAAACACAAACGCCGTTACATTTCACCTTGAGGCCCTTGCCTAGTGAAAGCGCCCCCGGGTGCCCTCCGAAAGGATCAGCTAGTGTCGCGGGCCTCATCCTCGTTCAGAAGTAATGTTCCACCGCGCCTCGCCACAGGTCGAGCTCGCTCCTGATCTTTGGCTGGATCAGCCTGTAGGACCGATCGTCAGCGCGCTCCCATTTTCGCTGGATCGCCCACGCGCAATAATCAGCTGCCCAAAGCAACGGATCTTTTGCAGATTCCATGAACGAGGTCTGCCAGCGCGCTCTGTCGGCAACTTGCTGGATTGCGTTGTTGAAGCCCTGCTTGAAAGCAGCTCGCGTCTTGTTGGTGCCCAGCGAGGCTGCTGTCAGCAAAAGGCGATCTGCCTGGCCCAGAACAATTGGCCCCACGCGTCTGAAGTGATGAAACCAGGCCACCTGATAGAACTGGGCATCGTTCGTGCGGATGCGGGACGGAGCCTTGGATTTTTCGAGAACGGTCGCATCGACGCGAAACGAGTGATTTCCAAGACAGGCAAACACCTGATCCCTCACGTGCTGCTTGTCCTCGGTCGCGTGCAGGCGGTCGCGATCCGACTCGCCCGCCAGGATGAGGCCGCGCCGGATCTGCAAGAGATCATGGGACAGCCCGGCGTTGACCGTGGTCAAGGTGCAGAGAATGAAATAGCGGCTCGCGCCTGATTGGCGCCTGAAGGTGAAGTCGCCCGCTTCATCGGCAAAAAGAAAAAAATCTGACATGAAAGATCACGGATCGGAAAGGCCGAAAGGCTAAGCATTTTCCGGCCCGCTGTCATCCTCAATGCCCCGGCAGCACCACCACTTTCGTCCGCACCGGCAGCTCGTCTTTCACCAGCATCAGCTCCGGCCTGTCGCGTCGCTCCACGTCGAAGCGCTCGGCCGCCAGCCGCAGGAAGCGGTCGAGCGTGGAGGTCCCGAAAAAATGCATCGGCACGACGAGACGCGGGCCGATCTTCTCGATCACGTTCATCATCCCCGCCTGGTCCAGCGTATAGCTGCCGTCGACAGGCACCAGCAGGACATCGATCTGGCCAAGGCGGCGCAGATGCTCTGCTGTGAGGTCGTGGTGCAGATGACCCAGATGGGCGATGCACATCTGCCCCGTCTCGAAGACGAAAATCGAATTGCCGAGATATTCGGTACCGCCCGCCCAGTCGCGAATATTGGTCTGGACGTTGCGGATGCGCAGGTCGCCAATGCGCACGTCATGCTCGATCTCGCCGCCGCTCTCGCTCCAGCCCCGCAGCACCTGCCCGATGCGCGGATCGGGATGGTAGGTGAAATGGGTGGAATGGGCCTTGTTCATCGTCACGGCATCGAGCGGCAGCGGCACGGAGACATGATCATTATAATCTGTGGCAGCGCGCACGCCCTGGCTGCTTTCGATCAGGAAGGTGGCATGTCCCTGAAACCGGAGCCGCGCGATGTCGCGCGTGACGGCCGCGCGCTGGAGGGTCGGTACACCCTGCGCGACAAGTCGCGGGCAGGCTTCCGGCTCGGCGGCGCGGGCGAGAGCGGGCGCGACAGACAACAGGGCGACAAGCAACAGGGTGCGGATCATGCAAGCCTCGCCATGACGAGCCGGGTCCTCTATTCTGGCGCGCGCCGCGTGACCCGGCGCATCACATTTCCATGATCTTCGAAAGCAACCGGCATGACGACCAATTCCTTCGCCCCGCGCCGCGACAAGCACTCCATCGAAGAGGGACAGGGCTTCGCTCCGAAGTTCGACCGCGATGGCCTGATCGTCTGCGTCACCACGGAGCACAGGACCGGCGACATCCTCATGGTCGCCTATATGAATGAAGAGGCGCTGCGGCTCACCCTCGAGACAGGCGTCGCGCATTACTGGTCGCGGTCGCGGCAGGAACTCTGGCGCAAGGGCGACACCTCCGGACAGGTGCAGAAAGTCATCGAGATGCGCACGGATTGCGACCAGGATGCCATCGGGCTGACGGTCGAGGCGGGCGGCGATGGCAAGGCCTGCCACACCGGGCGGCGCTCCTGCTTCTATCGCAAGATTGTCGTGGGCACTGACGGTCCTCACCTCGTGTTGACGGATAGCTGACCGGCTCTGAATGTCGAGATCATCAAGACCGGGAGTGCCTGAACCGAAAGGGGGCGCGCCTCAAACGGGCTCATGCTGCAGCAGCCATGCAGTCCCGCATGAACCCTTCGGACAGACACTCAGGGAGACGTTTTGCGGGGGCAAGATCATTTGCCACTGATCCCGGCTGTTCAGATTTCTCGAACCACCTCTGACGCCTTGGGATCGACGAGCGCAAACAGCAGGAGCCCGCACAGAAACCCGCCCACATGCGCTTCCCAAGCCACGCCGCCTTCCACAAGACCGAGCCGCTGCCCCGCCAGGCCGAAGGCAAGATTGGTGAGGAACCAGAACAGAATGAAGGTCAACACACGCCGGTCGCCCAGCGTTTCCTGCAACGACAGTGCGGGCAGGCGATAAGCACGCGGGTCGTCGGGGTGCAAAGCCAAAGCAGTGCCAAGCGGTGCGCCGGGCTGGAAGACAAACCGCAGCGATGCCCCCATGGCACCCGACACGGCGGCAGAAGCACCGATGATCGGCATCGGATCGTGAGCATGGAGGGCATAATGAGTCGCCACACCCGCCACGGCTGTCACAACAAAAAGGGCGAGGAAACGCACCGTGCCGAAGCGGCGTGCGACCGGCGCGCCGAAAGCGACGAGCCAGATTGAATTGAGCCCGTTATGCGTCCAGTCAGCATGCAGGAAGGCATAGGTCAGCACCGTCCAGGGCTGAACCGATCCGTCGCCGAAAAAGAACTCGGCATATTCAATTTCCCCTCTGCCGCGCAGCGCGAGTGCGCGCATCACCGAGGCCACGCCAGAGGCATCGAAATGTGCGGTCAGGCGCCCGGGTGTGAAGGCCAGCAACGCGAGCAGGTCAAAATCTGCGTCAATGCTCAGCACATAGGTCCGTATGGCATGGATCAAACCCATGCAGACGACCAACCCGAGGATCACGCCCGGCACGTTGAAAACGCGTTCGCGTTGAGACAAAGCAATCCTCAAGGAGTGGCAGAACCGACCATCCCGACATAGAGCCCCCGGCGTAAAGCGCAAGCCTTCGGTAAAACCATCCTGCCTTAATGTAAGGGGCTCTTAAACCGCTTCGCCTTAACCTATGCGACCAAGGTAACTTGAATGAGAGGATCTGTCACACGTCTTTGCAAGAGCGGCTTTGCAGTTGCTGTGCACATTTCACCTGAACGGCAGCTCCATCTGACCAGACGCCTTCACACGATCTCCGAAACCCCGGCGCGCAACGCCTGTCCGGCGAGACCAGCGAACGCCTCACGCGCGGCACCCAGGGCACCGACTAGCCGGCGCGGCTGACATCCCTGAGGTCGCGCGCGAAACGCTTCCAGTTCTCCACATAGCGATCGGCCGAGCCGCGCAGGCTCTCGATGGCGGCCTCATCCAGCACGCGCACCGCCTTGGCAGGACTGCCGACGATCAGCGAATTGTCGGGAAATTCCTTGCCCTCGGTGACCAGTGCATTGGCGCCGACGAGGCAGTTTTTCCCGATCCGCACGCGGTTCAGCACGGTCGCGCCCATGCCGATCAGCGTATTGTCGCCAATGGTGCAGCCATGCAGGATCGCACGGTGGCCGATGGTGCAGCCTTCACCGATTTCGAGTGGCGCGCCGGGATCGGTGTGCATCACCGTCCCCTCCTGCACATTGCTGCGCGCACCGATCTTGATCCATTCATTGTCGCCACGCAGCACGCAGCCAAACCAGATGCCGACATCGACGCCAAGTTTCACGCGACCGATCAGCGACGCATCAGGGGCCACCCAGAATTGACCCTCGGGCGGAAGGTCGGGCACGACATCGCCCAGAGCATAGATTGGCATGCGCGCCCCCGTCTGTTCAGAAATCTTCGAGATCGAAGTCGAGGATCGCCATCTGCAACGTATAGCTCTTGCCCTTGGGATCGTCCGCCGAGATCACGCCGAGGAAATCATCGCCGGAATTCAGCTCGACCGAATCCATCTTGCGGGTGCGTGCGACAATCTTGAGTTTGTCGTTCTCAAACAACATGCGCAGATATTCCTGCAAGGTCTCGCGCCCGACCGGCACTTTCATATCAAAGGAGAACGAGCGGTCGCCATCCTCGTCGTCGACTTCAATCGAACCGATTTTGCGTTCGCCAAGATGCACATCCGCAGCTTCGACATTTTGCGGGTTGAGGGCAACGCGCAAGTCTTCGTTCCCGAAGGAGTGTCGCAAAAAAGCCTGTAACTTGCGGACTTCGGTCTTTTCCAAGGGCATATCAGTCTCTCTTCCAATCACGTGGGCGTTCGCAATGCCAGAAAGCCGCGAGCGCGTCAAAGGTCCGATTTGTCCGCCAGAATCTGGTCCATACTGCGTGCCGGTTCGGCGCAGCCAGCTTCTCCCACGACCCGCGCCGGAACGCCCGCCACGGTCTTGTTGTGCGGCACTGACGCCAGCACGACGGAACCCGCCGCGACGCGCGCGCAATGGCCGACCTCAATATTGCCGAGAATCTTCGCCCCTGCCCCGATCAGCACGCCATGCCGGATCTTCGGATGGCGGTCGCCGCGCTCCTTGCCGGTGCCGCCGAGCGTCACGTCCTGCAAAAGCGAGACGTCGTCCTCGATCACCGCCGTCGAGCCCACCACGAGGCCCGTGGCATGGTCGAGGAAGATTCCCTTTCCGATGCGCGCCGCCGGATGCACGTCGGTCTGGAACACTTCCGACGAACGGCTCTGGAGATAGAGCGCAAAATCCCGGCGACCGTGCGCCCACATCCAATGCGCCAGGCGATGCGTCTGGATGGCGTGGAATCCCTTGAAGTAGAGCACCGCCTCGATCAGCCGCGTGCAGGCCGGATCGCGGTCGGCGACGGCAAGAATATCGGCGCGAATCGCCTCCGCGATCGACGGTTCCCCGGCAATGGCCTCCAGATAATGCGCGCGGATCAGCGCCCCCGGCACGGCGGTATGGTCGAGCCGGGCGGCGACGCGGTCGGCGACGATCTCCTCGACGCTCGACAGGTTGAGAATGGCGGCGCGGATAAACCCCGCCATCTCCGGCTCGCGCTGCACGGCCTCCTCAGCCTCGCTGCGCAAACGCAGAAAGATCGGGTCCACCTGGTTGAAGGCGATGATTTCAGCCGGTTGTGCCTGCGCCATGCAAAACTCCTTACACCCCATCTTCTATCACGCCGGCGCGACCGTATGCGAGCCTGAGCGACGACATGCGACGCCTTTCATATGACGCCTTTCATATGACGCCTTTCATATGATGCCTTTCATGGGCGCTCTCGCAGGAAAGCCAGCACGCCTTCCTTGTAGACCTTGTCGCCAACAGCCAGATTGTGGTCGCGCCCGGGGATGTCCAGCGCCCGCGCATTGGGCATCAGCGCGGCCGCGCGGTGCGGATCGCCCGCGACGTCATCCTTCGTCCCGACTGCAATCAGCACTGGCGCACGAATCGAGCGCGCCTCGTCGACGGTCAGGATCTGGCGCGAGCCCCGGATGCAAGCGGCCAGCGCCCGCAGGTCGCTCTTCGTCTGCTCGCCAAAGGCCCGGAACATCCGCTGCATCGGGTCGGTCAGCACCTCCAGCGAGGGCGCTTCCATGGCTTCGGCAATCGCCACCGGCAGGCCCAGCCCGTCGACAAGATGATGCCCCAGACCGCCCAGCACCGCCGAGCGCACCAGTTCGCGATGATTGAGCGCGAGGTAGGCCGTGATCCGCGCGCCCATCGAATAGCCCATGACGTCGATGCGCCCGAGACCCAGATGCTCGATCAGCCGCCGCGCATCCTCGGCCATGGTGGCGGTGTGATAATCAGCCGGATCGTAGAGCTTCTGGCTCTCGCCATGGCCACGATTGTCGAGCGCAATGACACGCCGTCCCGCATGAGCCAACACCTTGACCCAGAGCGTATTGACCCAGTTCACCGCATGGTTCGAGCCAAATCCGTGGATGAGCAGGATCGGCTCGCCGAGATCGGGCCCCGTCGGCGGATGATCAATATAGGCGATGCGGACGCCGTCAGAAGAGAAGGAGAGCATATCGGGATCCATGCGGAAGGACGGCGGACCATAGACAAGGCCGGTCGCCCGGTGAAGGGGCCGCAGAGGCCCCGGCCATGCGCCTTTAAGACCCTACCCAAACCATCGCGCCTCGCTTATGGTGCGCGCCGATTGTCGTGCAGCCCGGAAGCGAGACCATGGCCGAACATTCCACGCCCCATTTCCACAATCAGCCCGGCGTGCCGGTCGTTCGCGTGGGCGCGAAGGAATTCATGTGCATCGGCGCGCTGCCGCCCTTCGATCATCCCCACATTTTCATCGACATGGGCGCCGAGACGGAAGCCGTCTGCCCCTATTGCTCGACGCTCTTCCGGTTCGACGCCGCCCTGCACGGCCACGCCGATCCCGCCGCCTGCGAGCTGAAGCCCGACCAGGCCGCCGCCTGACATTCTCAAGACATTGCCCGTGAACGCGCCCCGCCATGCGCTGATCGTCGGCGCTGGCGTCGGCGGACTGGCGGCTGCGCTGACGCTGGCGCGCGCCGGACTGCGCATCACGATCCTGGAGCGCGCACCCGCGCTTGAGGACATCGGCGCCGGATTGCAGCTTTCACCCAATGCCAGCGGCATTCTGGACGAACTCGGCCTCCTGCCACGCCTCGACGGACTGGCTCTCGCGCCCGAGCGCGTGCGGGTCCGCTCCTCCTCCAGCGGCGCTGACATCATGGTCCTGCCGCTTGGACACGCGGCGATCGCACGCTGGGGGGCACCCTCGCTTGTGGTCCACCGCGCCGACCTGCAAGCCACGCTGCTCGGAGTTGTGCGCGCGCATCCGGCCATCGCCTTGCGCACCGGGGTCGAGATTGCCGGCTTCACCCGTGAGGGATCGGGCGTGCGGCTGTCGCTCGACGGCGAGACGCTCCACGGCGACCTGCTGATCGGTGCCGATGGCGCGCAGTCGCGCATCCGGCAGGCGCTGGGGCTGGGCGGCGCACCCGTCTATTCCGGCCGCACCGCCTGGCGCGCGCTGGTCCCGGCCGACGAGGCCCCGGCCTTTTCCCGCACACCCGAGACGCAGCTCTGGCTCGGGTCCCGCACGCATCTCGTCCATTACCCGCTGCGGCAGGGACGACTGGTCAATATCGTCGCCATCACCGACGATGGGTGGCGCGGTGCCGATCCGGCGCGCTTCTGGGCGGAGCCCGGCGCGCCGCGCGACGTGCTGCGCCGCTTCGCGGGCTGGACGCATGACCCGCTGCGCCTGCTGGATTCGGCGCGCGACTGGCGCCGCTGGCCGCTGTTCGATCTCGATCCGCTGCCGCGCTGGAGCAGCGGCCCCGTCACACTGCTGGGCGACGCCGCCCATCCCATGCTGCCCTTCATGGCACAAGGTGCCGCGCAGGCGATTGAGGATGCGGGCGCGCTCGGCGCTGCCTTCATGCCGCGCAACGGTGCCGCCCCAGATATCGCGCAGGCCTTCGCAGATTATGAGCGCGCCCGCGTGGCGCGCGCGGGGCGCGTGCAAATCACGTCACGCCGCCAGGGCGTGATCTACCACCTGCCCGGCCCGGCCGGCGCCTTGCGCAACATGGCGCTGCGCGCC
>CAIWVR010000108.1 GCA_903916165.1 uncultured Hyphomicrobiales bacterium
AGCGTCTCCAGGATCTCGAAATGATTATAGCCGGTCCCGACAAACAGTCGGGCCGGCTTTCCCGCGTTGATGACAGCGTCGCGAAAGTCGCGCGTCTGGCGCTGGAATTCGGGCGTCTCGAGCGTCCCATAGGCCAGCAGGAGAGGGCAGCGGATGCGGTCGATGTGGCGAATCGCGCTCAGCTCCTCGACCATGGCGTCGGTGAAAGCGACATAGCGCGAGCGTTTTGACAGGCGGACCGGCTCCAGCTCGTACATGCCCGAAAACAGCATCGCGCCGCGCAGGGGGGCTGGCGACAGGCCAAAACCCGTCTCCCAGTCTGTCGTCGCGACGCAGCCCGCCATGTGGGCACCCGATGAATGGCCGATCAGATGAATGCGCGCGGGGTCTGCGCCATAATCGGCAGCCCTCATGCAAATCTGCGCTGTCGCGCGGCGCGCCTGGTCGATCATCGGGAAAAGATTGCCACCACAATCCTGGATGAGATTGAAATCGACAATGGCGACATGCGCGCCAGCGCGGAGGAAAGGCTCTGCCAGAACCGCAAAATCCCGCGCCCGGCCCGCCCGCCACGCGCCGCCATGCACGTAGATGGCAAGTGGCCGGTTTGCGCCGGCGGCGCGGTAGAGATCGTAGGTCTCGTTCGCCCCGGCACCATAGGCAATCACCTGCGGCGGGCCGACCCGCTCCAGGGCGATGGCGCTCATCATCATGCGACGGTCCTTGATGGCGTCCTGGTTTGGCGCATAGACCGACTGGTCATAGGCGGCGTCGAGGGACGCCTGGTCGAAGTCCCGCCAGACCTTGGGTGCTGCGCTATCCATCTGTGTCTCCCTCACGATTTGTTGCGTCATTCTGGACGCGGGACGCCGCCGGGTCAAAGTTACTGTCACCTTCTTGCGCAGCGCAGCCACTTCCCGCAAGATCATCAGATGTTGAAAACAGCTTCGCGCCTGACTTCCGTTGCGGTCACCACTGCGGCGCTCGCCCTCGTCCTTCTGGCGGTCCCCAAGCCAGCCGAAGCGGCCTATGGGCGGGTGACCCTCACCATTGACGGCGTCAAGCGCACAGCGACGCTCGTCGAGTTCGAGCGGCTGAAGAAGCGCAAGCGGCCGGTGATCATCGTCCTGCATGGCGGCTCAGGCGGCAGCGGTGCCGGCCTGCGTGCGCGGCGTAATCTCGGTCTCGACGCTTTCGCCCGCAACATTGGCGCAGTGGTGGTCTATCCCGATGCGGTGGATGGCTTCTGGGGCCGCTCCAAGCCCGGCCTGCCGCCACCCAATGACGAAGGCTTCATCAAGGCGCTGACGACGAAACTTGTCGATCAGGGCGTTGCCAGCCGCCGCCGCATCTTCGTTGCAGGTATTTCGGGTGGTGGCATGCTGGCGATGAAACTCGCCTGCGAAAATTCCGACCTGTTTGCCGGGGCCGGTGCCTTTGTCGCCAATATGCCGGTCGACTGGGCGCCGTCCTGCACGCCCAAAAAGCCGATTTCCTTCATGCTGATGAATGGCACCGCCGATCCGATGACGCCCTTCAACGGCGGCGTCGCCAACATGCCGGAAGGCCCGCGCGATGTTCTCTCCGCAGAGGCAACCTTCGCGCTTTTCAGCAAGGCCGCGCAATGCAACGGTCAGCGCAACCAGACGATTCTCGACCGCGACAAGAATGATGGATCGCGCATCGTCATCGAGCATGGCGTCGGATGCAAGGCACCGGTTGAATTCGTCAAGGTCGAGGGCGGTGGTCATACCATTCCCGGACGGCGCCTGAGCACGTCGCGCGGCGTGCCGGTCGGCGCGCAGAACAACGATCTCGATGGTGCACGCCTGATGTGGGACTTTCTGCTCAAGCGCGCCCCGCAATGATCAGCGCAGGGCTTGTCTTTCGTCGCCGGCAGGGTCGCAACTTCCGCGCCCTGTTTCTCAAGTCTCCTGCACAGGCGAGAGCGGGACGTGTTTCATCCTAGCCCTTCGCCGCAAGCCATGCGGCCAGATCTCTGGCAAGAGCCGCGCCATCGCCTTCCAGCAGGATATGTTTGCGGCGCGCCGTGTCGCCTGACAGGAGTCGCGCGCGCGAAGCGGGCAGGCCGAGCGTCCTGGCGAGCAGTTTGATGATAGCCTCGTTCGCCTTGCCCTTTTCAGGCACGGCGCGGACGCGGGCTTTCAACACGGGTGTTGCGTCGCTCAGCCATTCAATGCCGTCGATACGGTCCATGGCCGCGCGTGGCGTCAGCCGCACCTCAACGAGCAGCCCGTCCGGGCGCTGCGTCCAGGGAACAGCTGTCACTCACAATCCCATGGCTGCGGGATAGAGATAGTAGATGATGATGCGCTCGAGGAAGAAAATGCCGAGCAGCACGATAACCGGGGAAAGGTCGAGGCCACCAAGGTTGGGCATGCGCCGCCGGATGGGCATCAGGACCGGCTCGGTCACGGCCAGCAGCGTGTTCCAGATCGAACGCACAAAATCGTTGCGGATGTTGATGACGCCAAATGCGACGAGCCAGGACAGGATCGCGATGGCGATAAGGATCCAGCTGTAGAGTTGCAGCACCAGCAGGATGAGATCGAGGATCGCGCGCATGGAGGACTCCGTCCAAATTCGCTTCCGGTTTAGCTGGCCGCGGCCGTCGGGGCAAGCGAAGCGCGGTCGCACCATGTGTTTCGCGCCTGTCGTGAATTTTGCCCGGGCCAGCGCGTTGACAGGCCAAACCCCTCCGCGTAAACAATCCTCGGCTTGGGGCTGTAGCTCAGTTGGGAGAGCGCGTCGTTCGCAATGACGAGGTCAGCGGTTCGATCCCGCTCAGCTCCACCAGCCATTTTTCTCTTTCAGATCTTTCGGGTCTTGCGGTCGGTGGCACATGCGTGCTGGCCCGGATCGTCTTGTTGAACCGCGATCAGACGCGTGTCGAGAACCGGTCATAGGCGTCGATCCTGCGGCAATTGATGTCCGTGACGCGGCCGTAGATCTCGTCCTGCAGGTAGCGGAATTCTGCGTCGCGGGCGTGGTCGGGCACATCGATGAACCACGCGCGCTGCGCCCCGGCCCCGTCGCCATTCCAGCGATAGCCGCGCGCCTTCAAGGCGTCCTTCAGGTCGTAGGGCGCGCCTGAGGCCCAGATTCGCCAGCTCGGCGCACGGGCGCGCGCCAGCAATTGCGCCATGCCGCGCGTGCCGCTGCGCGGCAGCGCGCGGGCCAGCAGTTCGATGCCGGCGTGGCAATCGTTCAGGGCGCGGTGCCTGTCGTAGAAGAAGCCGGTGCCGGCGGCGAGCCAGGCGAGCTTCAGCCCCTCGAATCCTTCCGCCTGCCAGTCGACCTGCGACATTGAGCAGGCCCATGGCAGATGCGTGAAGGCCGTACAGAAAGTCTCCATGAAGCGGCGGTCGAAGGATGCATTATGCGCGATCACGAGATCGACGCCATCGACGAACCGGGCGACCTCCGCCGGATCAATGCTGTGGCCGGCCACCATGGCATCGTCGATCCCGGTGATCGCTGTAATCTCGGCCGGGATGGGGAGCGAGGGCTCCCGAAGGCCCTGAAACGGCGTACCGCACTCGATGATCCGGCCATCTGGCGCATAGGTGAAGGGCACCATCGCCAGTTCGATGATCTCGTGGCGCGTGGCGTCAAGCCCCGTCGTCTCGACATCCAGGAAAATGGCGCGTCGCAGGCCCTCAGGCTCGCCCGGTTCATAGCGCGTCGGCGTCTGCAGCTTGCGCAGCACGCGATATTCGCCGGTCGCCTCGAGCGCCTCGGCCATGGCCGTATAATCCAGGGGATGTTTCATGGACGACATCCCGCACCAATAGCCGGAAATATCCATTTTCACTACAAAGAGACCATGCATTTCAGAAATTTCTGACACACTTGTCCTGACGTTGCGTCAAACATTATGTCTCATGTGGATGGTCGCAGGGCCAAAACATGGTTGACCTGCATCGATCGCCGGCAGGAAAAACAGCGAGCCTCCAGCCCTCGATCCGATGGATGCTTTTCGCCGCTTCCGCCTTTATGTTGGCAGCGATCAACGGGAGGCAGACGTCAGCGGGCCGTCGCAGGATGGCTGGCGGCGCGCGCCCGATAGCGACAGGGACGTCCATTGAAGCGCACCATTTTTCTCCTGTCCGAACCGGACCTTCGTGATTTCGTTGCCCGCCTGTTCATGGCCCGCGGCATGAGCCGCGAAGCGGGGGATGCCGTCGCCCGTGTCCTCGTCTGGGCGGACCTGCGCGGCGGCGATACGCATGGCGTGAGTCGCATCGGCCATTATTTCGGGATGATCGACAAGGGCGCGATGAAGCCTGCCGCCGAACCCCGCCTGCGGGTGGATTTCGGCGCGCTGGCGGCCTTCGACGCTGAGGGTGCCGCGGGGCCGGTCGCCATGCTCGTGGCTCTTGCTGAAGCGCAGGCCCGCGCCCGCGCGCATGGCATCGGACTGGCGCTTGTCGGGGGAGCCACGCATGCCGGGGCCATGGGCTGCTATGCGGAAGCTGCCGCGCACAACGGTTTTGCCGCCATCGTGATTGCGGCCGGCCCGCCACTCATGGCCTATAATGGCGCGCGTGTCGCCAGCGTTTCGACAGCGCCTCTGGCCATCGCCGTGCCGGGCGGCCCGGAGGGCGTGATCATGCTCGACATGGCCTCGAGCCGGATTTCCAACGGCACCCTGAAAAATGCCAGGCGGGACGGAAAAACCTTGCCGGAGGGAGCCGCGCTCGACGCCACAGGTCGCGAGACGATCGACCCCGCGCAGGCCGAGGTGCTCCTGCCAGTCGGCGGTCCCAAGGGCTCCGGCTTTGCACTTATGGTGGAGTGCCTCACAAGCCTCCTCGCCGGTGCGCCGATCCTGTCGCGCATGCTGGGCGAGGGCAAGAAGGGTCACGGCCAGAACGCCACCATGATCCTGATCGACATTGCCCGCCTGCGCGCGACGCAGGATTTCACGGTCGACGTCGACATGCTGGCGGGCATCGTCAAGACCCTGCCGCTCGCGGAGGGTGCCCAGCCCATTCGCCTGCCCGGTGAACGCGGGGCCGGACTGGCGCGCCAGCGGGCCCGCGACGGCGTCCCGGTCTCACCAAAAGTCTGGGCCGAGCTGGTCGAGCTCGCCCGTATCCATCATGTCACCGTCCCCGCGACGGCCTGAGAACAAGCAAAAGAGGAAATGTCCATGTCAAAACTGCCCGTGCTGGCCCTCGCCAGCCTCGTCCTCGCCCATGTCGCGGTGCCCGCACAGGCTGATGCCCTCTCGGATGCCTATCGCGGCAAGAACATCACCTTCCTCGTCGGGTCCGATCCCGGCGGCAGTTTCGGGCCCTATGCGCAGGTGCTGGCCGAGCACATGCCAAAATACATCCCGGAGCGTCCCAAGATCATCATCAAATATA
>CAIWVR010000109.1 GCA_903916165.1 uncultured Hyphomicrobiales bacterium
CTCAGACGATCCGTGCGTGGCGGGATCAGGCGATGCGTCACCCTATTCCGCGATAGCCAGCCCAGAGCCTTGGCAATCCTTGTCTTGATTGTCCTGGGCGGTGCCACGGTTAGGGGCAGCCTCCGCGTCTCCGCGCCGGACAGGCCGTCAATCAGCCGGTCTTCGCCAGCTTGGTGACGATCTCTTTCGCCTCGGGTCTCGTCTTGGGTCTCCCGTAGTACTGCATCCGGCGTCACAGCCAAATTTCAGGGGGGGGAGATTTTCAGCCGGGAGGCCGTTGTCATATTACCCAAAGGGGCGCAGATTTGAATCGATACCGGTGCACGGATGGTGACGCCGGACTGAAAACACGTCACTGGATGATCGAGAGGGAGGAATGTCGATTTGCTGGCTTGGCGCTCTGCAACAAGGCTTCTCGTCCTTTGCCTGATATCAGCTGCGGCCCACCTGACCGGCGCGAGCGCTGAGGATGCGCTCGACCGCGAGTTAAGCCAATGCGCGTCATGCCACGGGCAGACGGGGCGCTCGGGCGACAGCACGATGCCGGTGATCTGGGGACAGGACGCGGCTTACATCACAAAGCAATTGAACGATTACCGCGATGGCAGTCGCGACAGCCAGATCATGTCATCCATGGCTGAAGGCATTCCGCGCGCCCGCATGTCGGAAGCTGCCGAGCGGGTCGCGAAGCGACCCTGGCCCGATCTTGCCGGGCCGATTTCAAAAACGCATTTGTCGGATCTTGCGCAAGCCTGCACGGCCTGTCACGGCGCAGACCTGAAAGGCGGCCAGACCGATACAGAGCCGGCACCAAGGCTTGCCGGACAGAATGAGCGTTACCTTGCGGAGCAAATGCAGGCCTTTGCTATGGCCCTGCGCGGCAATCAACCCGCGATGACATCCATGATGAGCGGCATTGATGCTGCGCAACGAGAGGCGCTGGCCCGGGAGCTCGCGCATTATTCACCATGACCAATCCGCATCGCCTCACGCGATACGGCGACTTCAACAAAACAAAAATGGGGAGAGACATGCGCACAACAGCTTCAATCATGATCGTGGGGGCTTCGGCGCTTTTTGCGCCATCCTTGATGGCCGCCGAGGTTCGGACGGGACCTGCAGCTTTCGGTGATTGGCGATCGGACGCGCCCGGCGTCATGCGCAAGATCACCGCAGCTGATGTCGCGGCCCCCCTCGCCACGCAATCAACCGCCAATCGGTCCAAGGTTATCCCCCAGCCTGCGGATGCCAAGCTCTCGACATTGGCGGGTTTTGCGGTCGCACCATTTGCGACAGACCTTCCCGGAGCGCGCGTGCTGCGCGTGGCACCGAACGGGGATATTTTCGTTTCCCAGTCGCGTCCCGAAGGCAAGGTGACCGTCCTGCGCCCATCGCAGGATGGGTCCAGGGCCGAGCAGACATCGATGTTTGCTGATGGCATGAAAGACCCTTACGGCATGGCGTTCTATCCGCCTGGTCCGAACCCGACCTGGGTCTATGTGGCGATGCAGGGCAAGGTCGTCCGCTTTGCCTACAAGGTCGGAGACATGAAGGCCACGGGACCCGCGCAGACCATTGTCGACGATCTGATTGTCGGTCCCTCCCATTGGACGCGCGATGTCGTGTTCTCGGAAGATGGCAAAACAATGTATGTCGCCGTCGGCTCGGGCAGCAATGTCGCCACGGACACGCTGGGGCCACGGCCTGCAGATCTTCCGGCTTTCGAGGCCAGTCACAGTCTGGGGGCCACCTGGGGCAAGGAGGAGTGGCGCGCCAACGTGCTGACGTACACCCCGGAGGGAAAGGACAAGAAGGTGTTTGCCACCGGCATTCGCAATTGTTCGGGGATGGCCATCCAGCCCGGTACGGGAACGCTTTATTGTGCGACGAACGAGCGCGACCTGCTCGGCGACAACACGCCTCCTGATTATGTCACCAGCGTCCAGAAAGGCGGCTTCTATGGCTGGCCCTGGTTCTACATTGGTGCCCATCAGGATGATCGTGTGGAGGGTGGTCCGCGCCCTGACCTGAAGGATAAGGTGCTGGTTCCGGACGTTCTGATTCAACCGCATTCCGCGCCGCTCGGTCTGGCCTTCAATACGGGTTCGATGTTTCCCGCGTCCATGCGCGGGGATGCTTTCGTGGCTCTCCACGGCTCATGGAACAGGTCACTGCACACCGGATTCAAGGTTGTGCGGTTGCCGTTCAAGAACAATGCGCCGACGGGCGAGTATGAGGATTTCGTCACCGGATTTACCTCAGGCGATGAAAATGTGTGGGGCCGTCCTGTCGATGTCATTTTTGCAAAGGATGGATCGCTGCTTTTTTCCGATGATGGCAATGGCAAGATTTATCGGGTGACCGGGAATTCCGGCTCCAAGTAGTTTGACGCCACGCGACAAGGCGGGCCGGACTGGCCCGCCTCTTCTACGCCCTGCGGCTTCTGGTCTTGACGCAAAGATGGACGAATCCATCTGCCCCAGGCCGATGAATCATGCATTCACCGGCCTTGATCCTTCCGTTTTTGACCTGCAGCCTCCGATCCCCTGCTTGCATCGGTCAGGTGACAGCTTTCCAATTCGTCTCAGAACACTATTATCAATCAAAGGTTCAAGATCCATCATTGGATAGTGGGCCGCTGATTGTTTGATTTCGGAAATGGCGCGGCAAAAAACAGATCAGCTTCCTTCAGACCCCATGGCGGTGGCCCTCGAAAAGATGGCAGCAACCATCGCCCGTCCGACCATGTTTGGCAGGATGTGGTGCTCCATCAGGTGAAACAGGGCTGCGACTGGCTTCGCGCATCTGCCGCATGCAAGGTGAAGCATTCAGGTCGAAAGGGTTCGAAGATCAAGCGTCTGCCCGCCGCATGAGACGCGCATGCTCCAGCGCGTCGAGAATGCGCTCCGGTGTGAAGGGCTGTTGCCGGATGCTTGCGCCGAAGGGCTTGAGGGCGTCGTTCACAGCCAGCCAGACAGCCCCCATCGCACCGATCAGGCCTGCTTCACCAATCCCCTTCGCGCCCAATCGTGTAGAGCCTTCAAGGGTCTCCACATGAGCCACGGCGATATCGGGTAGTGTGTCGGCGGTCGGCAGCAGATAGTCCGCCAGGGTGCCGTTGACGAGATTTCCGCTGTCGTCGAAAGTGCATTCCTCGAAAAGCACCGCCCCGATGCCCTGAGCAATGCCGCCGCGCACCTGCTCGTCGACCAGCAAAGGGTTGATGATGCGGCCGCAATCATCGACGGCCCATTGACGAAGGACTTTGACAAGGCCGGTCTCGACGTCGATGTCGACATAGCTCGCCTGAACGCCGTTCGAAATATAGCAGAGCTGGTTATTATGCGCGTGGCTCGCGCTCACCGCGAGCTGCACATCGAATTTCGGCGGCAGCGTATCCTGCCGGAAGTAGCCGATCCGTGCCACATCAGCGAGCGTTATGACCACCCGCCCGCTGGCACGCTCGATGACGGCGCTGTCTTTGAGATCGAGCGTTTCCGGAGCCGTCTGGCTGATCGTGGCGGCAAGTTTCAGGATGTTGTCTTTCAGGATCATTGCAGCCTTCAGGGCCGCTTCCCCGCCCGCCACAATGCCGCGCGACGCCCAGGCACCGCCACCATAGGGCGAGATCGTGCTGTCGCCCGAGATCATGCTGACATGATCGGCCGGCATGCCGAGCGTGTCGGAGATGATCTGCGCCAGGCCGGTCAGCGTGCCCTGTCCCTGATCCGTCGTGCTGGTCACGCAACGCAGGGCACCAGAGGGTTCCAGCCGGATCGAACAGCCATCCTGTGTCGAGATGGGTGCCTGCGAGGGGCCGTAATAGGGCGGGCCATAGGCCGTTTGTTCCACGAAGGTTGCAATGCCGATCCCTCGGTAGACGCCTTTGCTGCGCAACGCGGCCTGTTCGCGCCGGAGCGCGTCATAATCGATGAGCCCAGCCAGCTTCTCGAGGCATTCATGAAACGAAACCGTTTCGAGAAGCTGTTTTGTCGCAGTCAGGCAGGGCAGGGAATCCTTTTTGTGATAGTTGCGGCGCCTGAAATCCAGCGGGTCGATTCCGAGCGCATCGGCGGCACGGTCGGCAAGGAGTTCCGTGATGATGCAGGCGATCGGCATGCCGACGCCGCGGTAGAGGCCGACAGGAGGCTTGTTGACGTAGAGGCTGCGCGTGCGGCCACGATAATTGTCGAAATCATAAGGCGCGCCCGCAAGCGTGATGGTCATCATGCCCTCGGCGACATTGAAGCGCAGCGGCATGCCGTAGGCACCCACGGCACCCACATCATCAACGTCCATGCCGAGGATCTCGCCCGTGCGCGCCAGCGCCATCCGCGCGCTGACCACATGATCGCGCGCCTGCGCATCCGAGACGAAGGCCTCGAGACGGTCGACGCTGAGCTTGATGGGGCGCCGCAGATAGACGCTCGCCGCCACCGTGGCGATCTCATCCATGTAAATGTTGAGCTTCATGCCGAAAGCGCCGCCAATGTCGGGCGCGATCACGCGCACCTTGTGCTCGGGGATGCGCAGGTGACGGCTGAAAACGCCTTGCATCTGGAACGGTGATTGATGCGCGTGCCAGACGGTCAGTGATCCATCGGCGCTGTTGAAGTCGGCCACAAGTCCGCGCGTTTCGAGCGTGAGCGCGGTCTGCCGATTGAGCCGAATTTCTTCTTCTATGATAATGTCGGCCTTCGCGAATGCGTCATCGACATCGCCGCCCGTCAGTGTGAAATCGAAGGCGACATTGTCGCCCATTTCATCGTGCACGAGCTTGGCCCCGGCGAGCGCATCGGCCTGATCAAGCACGACGGGCAGGGGCTCCCAGTCGATCTCGACCAGTTCGGCCGCATCTTCGGCCAGCGCGCGGCTCTCCGCAACGACGATCGCCACGGGCTGCCCCTGCCAGACCGCCTTTGTTTCCGGCAGGATGGGTTGCGGCGGCGAGCGGTGGCCCGGCCGGTGAAGGGCGACGCCCACGAACGGCTCGCAAATCGGATTGAGCTCCCGGCCCGACAGGACCGCCGTAACGCCTTGCGCCTGGCGCGCTGCTGCGAGGTCGATCGATCTTATCAGCGCATGCGCGTGCGGACTGCGCACGAAAGCGGCGTGCAGCATGCGCGGCAGCTTGATGTCATCGACATAGCGGCCTTTCCCGGCGAGCAGGCGCTGCAACTCGAGACGCGGGATCGCCGCGCCGATGCCTGTCTCCGAGCGTTTCACGCGCGTGTCCGCCATGTCAGGCCGCTCCCGGTTTTGCGCGCAGCACGGATTCCACGGCATCAATGATGGCGTGATAGCCGGTGCAGCGGCAAATGTTGCCGGACAGCCAGGTCCTGATCTCGTCGCGCGTCAGCATCTCGCCTGACTGCACGAGTTCGTGCGCGGCCAGCAGCATGCCTGACGAGCAGAAGGCGCATTGCGCCGCATTATGCGCAATGAAAGCGGCGCGCAGATCGTCGAGCGCGCCCGATTCCGTCAGGCCCTCGACTGTGTCGACCCGCTTGCCATGCGCCTGCGCCGCCAGCGTGAGGCAGGAGCGTGCGGTGCAGCCGTCCAGCAGGATCGTGCAGGCGCCGCAGACGCCATGTTCACACCCCAGATGGAGACCTGTGAGTTCGAGGTCTATGCGCAGGAAGTCGCCCAAGTGCTGCCGCGCATCGACCAGCCGCTTGATCGGCTCACCGTTCACGATCGTCTCGATGACCAATGTTTCTGAACCTATCCCGGCTCTCGCGTCGCTCATCTCGGCCTCGTCAGTGAATTGATGACCCGCCGCGTGAGGACTTCCGCCATCTTCATCCGCGTGTCACCACGCAGGCCGGGGATGTCGCTCGGCGACATGTCCTGCCGCAAGGCGTCAGCATAGAGCATTGCATCCGCAAGCGGCACATGTGCCTTGTCGAGCGCGTCCATCACATGAACCGCCGTGCGTGCATGGTCGCTGCAGCCAAGATAGACGAGACGCGGAGCAACGAGCCTCTCCTGGTCGATGCGTGTGCACACGACGAGGCCGACGAGCGCAAAGTCGCCATGCCTGCGCGCCAGTTCTCCGAAGCCTGTGACCATGTCGGGCGAGGGGATCGGCGCTTCGATCCGCAGGATCAACTCGCCAGGCTGCAGCGCGGTTTCGAGCAGGCCGACAAAGAAATCTTCTGCCGCGATGGAGCGCTCGCCGCGCGTGCTCGCGACGATGATGCGCGCCTCCAGCGCAACCATGGTGGCCGGCCATTCGGCGGCGGGATCTGCATAGGCGAGGCTGCCGCCGATCGTGCCACGGTTGCGGATAGCCACATGCGCAATATGAGCGCCGACGTCGCAGAGGAGGGGAATTCGGTTTCGAATGACCGGGCTGCGCAGGATCTCGGCATGCCGCGTCGCCGCGCCAATGCGCACGACCCCGTCGGCCTCATCAATTCCCCGCAGTTCGGCCAGGTCGCCGATGTCGACGATATGAGTGGGCGACGACAGCCGCATGTTGAGGGCCGCGAGCAGGCTCTGTCCGCCCGCCATGGGCACGGCGTCCGGGCCGGCGTCCTGAAGCGCGCGCAGCGCAGCCGAGACCGAGCCAGGGCGGAGATAGCGGACGTTCCGGGCCTTCACCGGTTTCTCCCCATCATGCGATGAGCGGACAATTCGACACCCTTCCGACATTGTTCAATTTTTGAGACAGACTATCGAACAACGTCCCGCAGGCAAGGGCAAACCGGGCCTCGCACATAATGTCTTGGCCTTGGTCGTGGCCTTGCCTCCCGCTAAAAGCGGCACCTTTGGTATTTTCGCGCTTGCAGGCGGGTCCTGCCCGTGGTGTATTTTTATTGTGACACGTCGCTTCAATGGCATCCGGCCGGAGGCTGACAGAATGGTGCGTGGATGAACCAGCAACGAGCCCGGATCTGCGCCGCCGTCCCCGAATGCGTGGGGTGCTGATTGTCGCAGCCGCCTCCTGATCCTCTCCTGAAGATCACCAGCCTCGCCAGTGGCTATGGCGATGTGCAGGTGCTGTGGGGCATCGACCTGACCGTCGGGCGTGACGAGATCGTCGCCATTGTCGGGCCGAACGGAGCGGGCAAGACGACCCTGCTGCACACGATTTCCGGCATGATCCAAGCGAAGCAGGGGACAATCGTCTTCGATGGCGAGGACATCACGCGCAGCACCCCGGATTTGATCGTGAAACGGCAGCTGATCCAGGTCCCCGAGGGGCGACGGCTGTTTCCGACCCTCACGGTGAGGGACAATCTTCTCCTCGGTGCCTATGCGCGCGAGGACAGCAAGCAGGACATCAAGCGCGACCTCGACTTCGTCTATTCGATCTTTCCCGTTCTCGCCGAGCGCTCCGACCAGGTCGCGACCAGCATGTCGGGTGGCGAGCAGCAGATGTGCGCGATCGGTCGCGGCATCATGGCGAAGCCGAAGTTGCTTCTGATCGACGAGCTTTCTCTCGGGCTCGCGCCCCGTGCGGTGGAGCTGCTTGCGCAGAGCCTCGTGTCGATCAATGAGGGGGGCATTGCGATCCTTCTCGTCGAGCAGGATGTCATCACGGCCTTTGAGCTGGCTCATTCGGCCTATGTCATCGAATCCGGTCGTGTCCGCATGTCGGGCCCGACGGGCGTATTGATGGAAGATCCATCGCTAAAAGCCGCCTATATGGGCCTTTGAAGGAGGGTTGTCATGAAACCGGGTCTGTTGACGATTGGTGTGATTTCCGCTGCCACCCTGATGGGTGTGGCGGCAGGCTCCGCGCAGGAAACATTGCGCTTCGGGGCCCCGCTCGCCCTGACCGGCGCTCTTGCCGATGCGGGTGTGAAGTCGAAGCAGGGCTATGATGTCTGCGTTTCCGCCGTCAATGAAAAGGGCGGCGTCAATGTGGGCGGCAAGAAGATGAAGCTCGAACTGGTGGAATATGACTACCAGAGCGAAACCAACCGCGCCGTGCAAATGGTGCAGCGGCTCATCAATGTCGACAAGGTGCCTTTCCTCCTCGCGCCCTATGGCTCCGGGGACACCAAGGCCACCGCGGTCGTCGCCGAGCGCAACGGCGTGCCGATGGTGGCGGCTGCAGCGGCGACGCCATCCGTCTTCGACCAGAATTTCCAGAACCTGTTTGGCATCCTGTTCCCGAACCGGATGATCACGGATCAGGAGGTCGCCTATTACAGGAAGACCGCGCCCGAGGTGAAGAAGGTCGCGA
The DNA here is from genome assembly GCA_903916165.1 of uncultured Hyphomicrobiales bacterium. Lineage (GTDB taxonomy): Bacteria > Pseudomonadota > Alphaproteobacteria > Rhizobiales > Beijerinckiaceae > Terripilifer. The sequence goes on from CAIWVR010000109.1 coordinate 8,198, forward strand.
TCCTGGCGCTGAACAGCCTGTTCCCGAAGGCCATCGCCGGTGAACTCGCGGAATCGGCCAAGGCCGCCGGCCTCGACGTCGTCTACAACACGATCTATTCGCCCGACACACCGGACTTCTCGAATGCGCTGACGCAGATCAAGGGCCTCAATCCTGACTGGATCTATGCAACTGGCTATACGCAAGACCTGATCAACATCCGCCGTCAGATGAATGATCTCGGCGTGTCAGCCAAGATCGTCAGCATGACGGCTGGCCCCGCCTATCCGGAATTTGCGGAGAATGTGAAGGGGCTGGCGGAGAATGTGACCACGAATTCGTGGTGGCACGAAAACGCCAATTATAAGGACGCTTATCACTTCGGCTCGTCGCTGAAGTATAATGAGATCTTCCAGCAGCGCTTCAAGCGCAATGCGACCTATCTCGAAGCGGCGGCCACTGCGGCCTGCCAGACTCTGGTTATTGCGATCGAGGAGGCGAAGTCCATCGCGCCCGATGATGTCCGCAAGGTCCTGCGCGAAAAGACGTTCGAAACATTCTACGGGCCGGTTCATTTCGGCAAGACCGGGCAGAATGATTTTAACGCCGCCCTGGTCATGCAGATCCAGAACGGCAAGCTGACGGTTTTGGCGCCTGAAAGCCTGAAGCAGGCCGACCTCAAGATCGGCGTCCCGTCAGCCAAGTAAGGTCGCTTCATGCTGGCGCAATATATCGTCAACGGAATCCTGATGGGAGGACTCTACGCCTGTCTGGCGGTAGGGTTCTCCCTCATCTGGGGCGTGTTGAACATTGTCAACATGCTGCATGGATCAGCGGTGGTGCTCGGGGCCTATTTCTGCATTTTCGGTGTTCAGACATACGGCCTCCCACTCTATATTGTGGTGCCGATCGCCTGCGTGTCACTCTATGCGGCCGGCTACGCCATCCAGCGCATCGTCATCAACCGCGTCATCGCGCAACCCATCCTGATCTCGCTGACGCTGACCTTTGGCCTCGAGCTGATCGTCAACAACGTGCTGCTCAATCTCGTCAGCGCCACGCCGCGTTCCCTGACGACGAATTTCGGCGTTATCGAATTCTTCGGCCTGCGCCTGCCGGTCGTGCGGGTTGGCGCCATGGCTGTGGCGCTGGCGCTCACCGGGCTTCTCTACTGGCTGCTGCGCCATTCCTCTCTTGGGCGTGCGATCATCGCGGTGCGCATGGACCGTTTCGCCGCCGCGCTCATGGGCATTCGTGTCAACCGGATCTATGCGATCACCTTCGGCATCGGCACGCTGATGGCCGGCGCGGCAGGGTGCGCGATGGCGCTCATCTATCCGATCACGCCGCTGATGAGCGGGCTCTTCCTCGGCAAGGCCTTCGTGATCTGCGTGCTTGGCGGCCTCGGCAGTGTGCCGGGTGCGATCGTCGGTGGCATTGCGCTTGGCCTGATCGAGGGGGCAGGATCGGTCTTTCTGGGTCAGCAATGGTCATCCTCGGTGGGCTTCCTTCTGATGATGATCATCATCGTGCTGATGCCAAGCGGACTTGCCGGGAAGAAGGGTTACGAATGATCTTCGACGGGAAGGCCTGGCTTCAATTGCTCGCCGGTTCGGTGATCCTTGCGCTCGCCGTCCTCGCCGCGGGTGGGATGAACAATTACCAGCTGCAGGTCGGTGCCTCGCTCGCCATGCTGTGTTCGCTCTGCCTCGCGTGGAACGTGGTCGGTGGCTACATGGGCTATCCCTCCTTTGCGACGGCGACGTTCTTCGGCCTCGGCGCCTATGGTGCCGCCATCTCGCAGACATGGGGCACCCCGCTTGTCTTGTCGTGGGTGGTTGCGACAGGCGTCGCGGGCGCGGTCGCGGGCATTTTTGGTGGCGCGCTGCTTCGGCTGAAGGGGCATTACTTCGCCATCGGCACGATCGCCACTGTCGAAGTCTTTCGTGAGATCGCCAACAATTGGGATGGTTTCACCGGAGGTGCTGTCGGGCTGAACCTGCCGATGATCCCCGGCTCTCCGGAGGTCGTCGGCCGTTTCTTCTATCTGGTCATGCTTGGTTCGGCCTTCCTCGCCTTTCTGGCGACATTGGTTATGGCCCATTCGCGTTTCGGATTTGGCCTGCGCTGCATCAAGCAGAATGAGCAGGCCGCAGCCATGGTCGGTCTTGAGGTCTATCGTTACAAGGTCGCAGCCTTCGTTCTCTCGGCGATGCTCTGCGGTGCCACGGGCGGCATCTACGCCTCCATGGTGGGCTTCCTCGAGCCCAAGGACGGCTTCAGCATTCTGATGACCATTGAGGTCCCCGTCATGGTCATGCTCGGCGGCATGGGGACCGTCTTCGGCCCGCTGATTGGGGCCGTGATCTACATCGTGCTGCGGGAATTCGTCTGGGCCCATTTCATCGATTGGCACAGCGGCATTCTGGGCGTCATCATCGTCATCGCCATTCTCGTCCTGCCAAATGGCGTGTTGGGTTGGCGTGCAGGACAAGCCTGGCGCGCCTGGCGGCCCAAAAGCGCAAAGGCCTGAGAGCGGAATGACAGCGCCGATTCTCGAACTCAAGCACCTCACCCGTCATTTCGGCGGCATCCGCGCCGTCGACGATGTGAGCCTGCAATTGTTTCCCGGCGAGATCGTTGGCCTGATTGGCCCGAACGGCGCCGGAAAGACAACGCTGGTCAACCTGATTTCAGGATTCCTGCAAGCCTCCTCCGGACAGGTCATCTTCAACGGCGAGGACATCACGCGCGTCAAGCCGCAGCGGATCGCGCGCAAGGGCATCGCGCGCACGTTCCAGATCGTGCAGCCCTTTGCGCAGATGACAGTGCTCGAGAATGTCATGGCGGCTGCGATGTTTGCCGGCGGGAGCGGGCTCAAGGAGTCCCGCGAGCGCGCCATCGCGCATCTCGAGTTCACCCATCTTGCGGATATGAAGGACAGGCCTGCGAGCGAGCTCGCGCTTGCCAACCGCAAGCGGCTCGAACTGGCCAAGAGCCTCGCCATGAATCCGCGCATCCTCATGCTCGATGAGGTCAATGCCGGGCTCAACACGTCCGAAATCGAAGACGCTCTCACGATGATCCGAAGAATTGCCGACACGGGAATCTCGATTGTGGTGATCGAGCATCTCATGCGGGTCGTGGCGTCCCTGGCACAGCGCGTTGTCGTGCTTCATCGCGGTGCCATTCTAAGCCAGGGTTCGACCCAAGATGTGTTTGCAGACCAAAATGTGATTGAAGCTTATCTCGGCACCCGCTTCGCGCAAAAAGCGTCTGCCCAGTCAATGGGCTGAAGCCAGGAGTCATCCGTCTCGGGTGTCGTTTGCGGCCTCCAGCCAAAGATCTTCCGCAGGTGAAATGGTGCAGCAACATATTTAGAAGAACAGACCCTCTGACTGTCGACAAAAGCACTGCATTCGTCTCGACGGGGTCGCGTCTCAAAGACAGACTCGTCTGATCCCTCCCTTGAACCGGTCCACCCCAAGCTATGACTTTGGGACAGACGAGGACCGAAATGCCGGCGTAGATTCAAGAACAAACAAAAAATGAGGAGGCTATTATGAGCTTTACTGTGAAACAGCTCTCGCCAGCGGGGGCTTCCGAAGTGACTGGCCTGGACGTAAGAAATGGTATTGGTGACGAGGATATGTCGCGTTTGCGAGATGTTTTCCGTCAGTCACCAATTTTGTGTCTTCGGGATCAGCACTTGTCGCCGACGCAACAAGCAAATTTTTCGCGGCAATGGGGGCCTTTAGAAAAGCAGGGTAAGTCGGATTATTGTCATCCAGATGATGCCGATATTCTGATCTTGTCGAATGAGCGTCGAGCCGACGGCTCGCAGGTTGGTATTGTCGATGCCGGTGATTTCTGGCATTCGGATTCATCGCATATGGAAGAGCCATGCCAGATGACAATGCTGTTGGCTGTGAAAAATCCTGAAAAGGGAGGCGATACGCATTTCATCAATATGTATCAAGCGTATGAGGCGATGCCAGAAGCGTTGAAGGCTCGTATTGTTGGACGCAGCGCGGTGCACCATAGCTCTAAAACGCTCAACCCTCGTGTCACTATTTCAGCCGAAAGGGCTAACGCTACAGAATATTATAAGTCGTCAGAGAAAATGAAGAAGCCGGTTGTTCAGCCCATGGTGCGCACACATCCAGCTACAGGGCGCCAATCACTTTATGTTTCACCGCGTTTCACAATCGGAATCGATGGAATGGATGATGCAGAGGCTCAACCATTGCTCGACGAGGTGTTTCGACACATGTTTTCATCTCAGGCGTGGCGATATACGCATAAGTGGAAAGATGGCGATCTCGTATTTTGGGATAATGCTTGTTTGAATCACATGGCAGGTGGCGGCTACGAATATCCCGACACGCGCAGGATGCACCGCACAACAATAGCGGGTGGAAAAGCCTTTTACGAATCGAAACCGGCCAAAACATAAAGACAAGTCAAGCAATATTGATCTGGCACGCATGCAGTGGTCATCGAATTTGGATTGGTCTTCCCAAGCCCGACCTTTAACAACTGCATGTCGCCTCTCTGAAAAGGGTTGGTTGTGACGATTGTGCCCTGTTTGTGACGCCAGCAGCGATGCCGCGTCTCAATTGCCATCGTCTTTGCGACGGTGCCGGAGTGATTGTGACGCATAGACTTCCACGCCTGACTGGTCGTCGGGATGAAACAAGAAGAATTGCATTGTTTGAAATACCATGAATCAATTTCGAACAGCAGTGGCAATTTCATTGGGGTGCTTCCGGGAGCCTTGCAAACGGACGCGCAATATCATTGGATGCGAGCCTTAATCCAATATGTGTTGTTTTTCTTCGTCAAATGCGAAGTCCAATGCGAGCGGCATGTTCGACAAAGCCGGGTCCCGGGCGTTTCCATTCTGACATAAAACTGTGATTGTTCGGTCGTTAAGCCAATCGGGATATTTTGCCAGCAGATTGCTCAGGCGAAAGGTGCCGATCCCTTGCACCTCGCCCTTTTTCCCTGATGGGCGTCGAGGCCATGGTGCCGAGCAGCCTCCACGACCGCTGTTTGCGCACGCCATCGCCAAGATTGCTCAAAGACATCAGAACCGCCGCCGTGAGGGCAGGGTGCCCCATCTCAGGCGTTGCTTTTGGTGAGTGTATAGGTGCGGTCGTCGATCTTGAGCACGCCGTCGGCGAGTCGCAATTCCAGCTTCAGCGTTCCTTCATTGCGTTGCCACGGCAGCACGTCCATCAGGCGCAGGCCGATGCGGGTGTAGGGCTCTTCATGCCCGATGCGGGTGGCTTCCTCACGGCTTGGCGCGCGAATGATGATCATGCCTGAACCGGAGGGTTTTTCGCTGCGGTCGGCGAAAGGCCCCGCTGCGAACAGAATGCCCTGCCGTTCGAGGGTCAGCAGATAATTGTGATGTTCAATCCGGAGGAGATCGCGGGATTCGATCGGTGGTGCCTCCGGATTGGGACGCATCATCAGCACGTAGGTCTGTTCACGCGCGAGCGATCCCGTGATCGCCGCAACCTGCTCTGCCGCACTTGCCATAAGATTCCCCCGTATATTCTTGCGGAAATGATGGATGGGAAGCGCCAGGACAACAAGCATTTTGAGGTCAAGTCCTGCAGATGATCGGTCCTCCGGACGATCTTCGTGCTTTTTCCCCTGATATTGCGTCCAGCTGGGCCGGTGACGCACAGGGGAAAAGCGCCCGGTGCCGATGAGGCAGTCTTGCCGTTTCCGGATGGATCGCGGCTCAAAGGGCCACTGACGCTCAAATTGAACAAACCAGTTAACAGCACGATTTTTATAAACGAAGCGTCGTCAATAAATTTAAATCAGAAAAATGACTTAGTTATTTATGACTAGACATTTTTAAATCGCTACCCAATGAATAAATTATCAATTAATTCGCCACTTTATTATAAATAATTTGAGCTTGCCTCCTATCAGGTCTTTGTTTAAAAATAAAAATTCGTGGATCTTGGCACAAAAGGCTCCAAGCCGATGTATCGCAGCGTTTTGGTAGCAGATAGCGATGAATTCTTTCGTATTGCATTAAGCGCTATACTCATGAATCAACTCGGTGTCGGGGCGGTTTTTGAAGCCTCTTCATTCACCGAAGCAAGCCATATTATCAAAAACAACGAATCAATCAGCTTAGCTCTTCTTGAGCCCGTCCTTCCGGAGGTTAAAAATCTAGATACATTTCGGTCCCTTTTCGCGTTGCAGCCTGACCTCAGGCTCGTGTTCGTGTCCGGATCGACCCAGCGTGCCGATGTCCTGAGCGCTTTGGAAATCGGCGCGCATGGTTATATCCTGAAGACCAATGGTCCGATTGAATTGTGTCGGGCCCTCAAGATTGTCTCGGCTGGTGATATTTATATTCCGGCAAATTTTCTGGACATGCCTACCGCGCAGCGCGCGGCACCGCTGCGCCCGGAGCCTGTCATTGAGACAGAAACGGGTGTCCGTCTCACGCCCCGCCAGCGTGAAATGCTGGCCCTGATATCGGCTGGAAATTCGAACAAACAGATTTCACGCGCTCTTGGGCTCGGTGCCGGCACCGTCGCAGCCCATGTTGCTGCGGCCTTGAGGGCGCTGAACTTGCCCAACAGGGCGGCGCTTGCGGCTTATGCCGCTCGAAATCCGGACATCCTTGTCGGCTGATGAGAGATCCGGCTTGGGACATTGGGCCAGCCCGATCACGGCAGGACATCGCTCTGACTGCGCCTGATGATCAGGACAGGGGGGGCGCTTGCCCAACCGGCTCGCCCCGCGTCCGGCCTTGGTGGGGGCAATGGCCTTGACTGTGCTCAGGGGCAAGAAGACGAAGCCTGAACAGGCCGACGCTCAATCCAACCCGACATGATCAGCGGCGTGTTTTGGGGCGAGGCAAGGCTGAAGCCCGCACCGCCTGCGATTGCTGCAAAAAGCGGCATGCGGAGGTCAGGGCTGCATGGTCTCGTTGAAGAGCGCCGTCGGAATCTCCGTCCCCAGTCCTGCGGCCAGGGCACCTTCGTAGATCAGGTTGGCGACGGCGGTAAATTGCGCCCCGACGCCGGTGCTGTTCAGGAAAAGTGTGATCTGGTCGTCGCGCGTCCGTCCTGCAATCTGGCCCGCGACGAGTTCGCCAAGGTCTGGAAAGGACGCCCAGTCGAGGGCCCCGGGTGGATGGTCGCGCATGGTGAAATCATGCCTGCGTTCCATGGCTGCAAAATCGGTCGAAACATATTCCAGCTCTTTCATGCGCGTGTGCAACACGCTGATGTCAGCTTTGGCGAAACATGAGTCCATCGGCTCGTCGCGCTGCATCGCGCTCAGATGCATGCCGGGTTCGAGCCAGTCGGCGGGAAAGAAGGGCGCGCGGCTGTTGGTTGCCGTCACCGCAATGTCGACACCGGCAACGGCATGTTCGGGTGTGTCGACCGCGGTGAATGCGATCCCGAGTTCGTCCTGCATGCGGGCGCAGAAGGCCTCCGTCTCCTCCCGTTTCGGGCTGAAGACGCGGACCTCATCAATGTCGCGCACCTCACACAGGGCGGCGATCTGCGGGCCGGCCTGATTTCCGGCGCCGATCAGGCCGACGATTCGCGCATCGGCGCGCGCGAGATATTTGGCACCGATGGCATTGATCGCGCCCACCGCGAATGTCTGCAGCATGCCGTCCTGCAGGATCGCGATCAGCTCGCCCGTGGCCGACGAGAACAGGAAGACGAGACCGACATAGGTCTGGTCGGCAGCGGCGGGGATCTTGATCCGCCGCCGCGCACCATTGACCAGCGGAAAGGCGACAATGTCCGACGTCACACGGATCGAGGCGATCTGCTTGCGCGGGATCGCTCCGTCGAGCGTCTTGAACTGATGCGCCGCCGGGACATCCTCGCCGATCCGCGCACTTGTCGGATGAAACAGGTCCGTCCGCCCGCGATAGATGGCGCTGCCCTGCCCGAGGTCGCGATAGGTCTCCTCAAGGCAGGCGATCACGGCACTGATCGTGAGAACGCGCGCAGCATCCTGCGTGGACAGGATGAGCGTCACACGCGGCCCCTCATTCGGTGATCTCGCGCACTTTCGCGATGTTTTCGGGACTCGCCTGATAGACATGGGCGATGATCTTTGCTGCGTCCACGCCGGTCATTGCCTGCACCGGAAGGTTCAGTTTCTTGGCATCAGCCAGCAGCTGCGGGTCCTTCAGGCTGGCGTCGAACGCCTTGCGGATCATGTCGATACGGTCCTGAGGCACGGCTTTCGACATGATGAAGGGACGACCGACCTCGCTCGAGGCCGCGAAGATTTCGAGCACTTCATTTTGCTCCGGTGTCTTCACGAACTTCCCCGCATAGGGGATCTCGGCAGGCATGCTGCTTTCGCGTGACGGGGAGAAGGACACGAGCGGATAGATCTTCTTTTCTGCGATCCATTCGACCGGCAGGCTGCTCCACGAGCCGCAATCGGCATCGAGCTCGCCGCGCTCCAGCGCGAGCTTCTGTTCTGCGCTGCCGGGAAAACCCAGCACATGGCGGACCTTGATGTCGAACACACGCCGCAACATTGCGGCATTCATGTAATTGGCGGTGCCCTTGGCCGTGCTGCCAAACACCGTTTCCTTGCGGGCGACCAGATCGTCCCAGGTCTTGATACCGGTCGCGTGCCATGCGTAGCAGACGCGCACTTCCGGAGCGATGCTGCCGATCCATGCGACGTCCGAGAATTTCACCTTGATCCGGTTGGGGTCGACCAGGGATTCGAGGATCAGCGCCGGATTGAAGGCTGTCAGATAGGTGCCATCCTTGGGCTGCGTCGCGTCGAGCTGGCGCACGGCGTTGAGGCTTCCGGCGCCGGGAAGATTTTGCACAATGACTTCGGGGCGGCCGTCGATGTGGCGGTTGATGTGCCGGGCCAGCATGCGCCCGTAGCTGTCATAGCCGCCGCCGGGTGAATAGCCGATGACGACGGTGAAGGTCTTGCCCTTGTAAAAGGAGTCCTGCGCCAGCGCTGGTGCCGCCGCGAGCGCTGCTGTCGCGCAAAGAAGATGAAGCAATTTGCTCAAGGGAGCCTCCCCGTTTGTGCCGGTCTTGAAAGCCGACGCTTGGCGGAGATGTTAGCCGACCGGCAGTGTGACTGTCCAATCGCGCGTGTCTGGAAAATCGTCAGCCACGCGGCTCTGGCTTGCGCAGGACCGGAGGCTCAAGTGCGCCAAGCGCCGCGTCGCCGGGTGCCAGATCCGCACGCCAGCGGCTGGCATTGTAGCGTTCCCCGCTGTGGCCGTCAGACTGCGGCGAGGCGAGCCAGAGCAAGGCGGCGTTCATGACATCGACATGCAGGGTCTTGCGCTGTGCGGTCGAGGGCCGGGTGCCGTCGGTGTCGACCATGCCGCCGGGCAACAGGATGTTGACGGTGACGCCGGAGCCTTCGAGATCGGCGGCCCAGATCAGGGAGGCTGCGTCGAGCGCCGCCTTCGTCACGCCATAGGGCGAATTGTGCCGGCGCTGCATCGTGTCGAGCGAGGTCGAGATGTTGACGATGCGGCCCCAGCCGCGCGCGATGAGATGGGGCGCAATCGTGCGCGTCATCAGGAATGTGCCGGAGACGTTGACGTTCACCGCCTGCATCCAGATGTCGGGATCGGAGTTCCAGAAAGCGAAATTATTGCCGTCCACCGGCAGGCCCGGCCCGCGCTGTTCGCGCCGCGCATTGTTGACGAGGATCGAAATGTCTCCGAAGGCCTGCAGCGTCGCATCGCGCGCGCGTTCGCAATCGCCGCGTTGCGTGATGTCCGTCGTGACCGCAATGGCGCGTCGTTCGCCGCAACGCGCGTTGATCTGCGCCGCGGCGTCTTCCAGCAGCGAGGTCTGCGGCGAGGCGAGGGCGACGCAGGCACCGGCATCTGCCAGAGCGAAGGCCATGGCGCGGCCAAGGCCGACACTGGCGCCGGTGACGAGGGCGACGTGGTTTTTCAGCATCATGCACGCTCCGCATTCGTTGCCGCGTGATCCACGCCGCCTTGCGCGTCGACCACCACCTTGTAGAGATCGTGGGCAGCCTCGCGCGAGACATAGCCCATGGCGACATCGCGCTGCACGGCAGCGGGATCGCGCGCAAGCGGATCGCCCAGCCCGCCGCCGCCCGGCATTTCGACGATCAGACGCTCCCCAGCAGGGATCACCTGCGTGCCGCGCGTGGGAACCGGTGCGCCGGACGCCAGATGCAGCGTGCCGGCTGCGCCCGAGGCGCCGCCGCCGCGCCCTTCGGCTGCATATTTCACGCGCTGGAACCGTGCGAAAATCGCAAATGGCGCATCCTCGCGGCTGCCCACTTCGATCGTCTGGCCGAGGCCGCCGCGGAACAAGCCGGCACCGCCCGAATCGCGGCGCAATTCCTTGCGCCAGAAGACGAGCGGGGTCATGGCTTCGGTGATTTCGATGGCAATGGCCTTCACGCCCGACGGATAGGGCGTCGCCGCAATGCCATCATGGCGCCAATGCGCGCCCATGCCGCCGCTCTGGAAATTTTGCGACAGGAAGCGCGAGCCCTTGGTGTCCGGGCCGGTGACGCCCGGCCCTGCGCCAAACCGCAGGCTCCAGCTCGCGCCGGTGCCCTCTGCCGGGGCGCGGCCCGGCATGGCTTTTTCAAAACAGCCGAAAGCGACATCGGGCAGCATCTGGCCGATCAGCGCGCGCGCGGTCACGGGTGACGGGAAGGGCGCATTGACGATGGTGCCTTCGGGTGCCGTCACGACGATGCGCGCCAGAACGGCGGCATTATTGGCCAGACGTGGGGCGACGAGGCATTTCACGCCAAAACTCGTATAGGCGTCAGTGTAGCAGATCGGGCAGTTGATGCCGTATTTCGACACCGGCGACGTGCCGGTGAAATCGATGCGGATCGTGTCCGCGTCAATGGTCAAAGTGGCGCAGAGATCGACCGGATCGGCAAAACCGTCGATGCGCGCCTGATGCGACCACGTGCCTTTCGGCAGTTGCGCAATGGCCTCGCGCATCGAGCGGTCGCTCGACGAGAGAATGTGATGGCTGAGATCGTCCAGCGTCGAAAGCTTGTATTCGTCCATCATGCTGGTGAGCTGTTTGCCGCCCGCCTCGTTGGAGGCAATCAGCGCATAGACGTCGCCCTCGAGCTTTTCCGGCTCGCGGCTGTTGGCGCAGAGCAGTTTCATAAGCCATTGGCTGATCTCGCCCTTGCTGACGAGCGGCATGATCGGCAGGAACAGGCCTTCCGCAAACACATCGCGCGAATGGGGATCGGGACCATTGCCGCCAATGTCGGCGACATGCGCCGTGCAGGCGAAGATCGCCACCAGCTGGCCCTTGTGGAAGGTCGGCGTGACGACCGTGAAATCGAACAGATGCCCTGTGCCGCGCCACGGATCGTTCGTCATGTAGACGTCGCCCGGCGCCATCGTCTCGGCCGGGAAGACCTTCAGGAATTCGCGGATCGAGCGGGCCATCGAATTGATGTGGCCGGGCGTGCCGGTGACGGCTTGTGCAAGCAATTCACCCTTGATGTTGAACACGCCCGCCGACAGGTCGCCCGCCTCGCGCACCACGGTCGAGAAGGCGACGCGCATCAGCGTGCGGGCCTGTTCCTCGACGACGGAGATCAGGCGGTCCCACATCACCTGATAGCGGATCTTCTGGAATTGCGAGCTCATTTCAGCTTTTCCTGCGCAGGATGACATGGCCGCCGGGCGAAATGTGACCGTTGAAACTCGACGGAGCCCAGACGGTCGTCTGGTCCTCGACGATCAGCGCCGGGCCGGAAAAGGCGGAGCCGGGTCGCGTCGATTCGCGGCGGATGACCTGCGCCTCGACGAAGTCACCGACCTCGGCATCGAAGACGCGCGTGGTGCGCGACGACACGGCTTGCGAGGGAGAGGCTTCCGTCTTGTTGCGCGGCGTGTCGCGGTCTTCATGGGCGGTGAGGACGAGCGTCCAGGTCAGCGCCTCGACGCTGAGATTGGGAATGCGGCGTCCGTAGTTTTTTTGGTATTGCGCCTCGAACAATTCGGCGAGACGCGCGGCATCCGCTGTTTCGTAAAGTGCGGCCGGAATCTCGACCGCGAGTTCGTGGCCCTGTCCCTTGTAGCGCATGTCGGCGAAGCGGCGCTCGCCCAAGGCGCGGTCGCCCGACACAATCTGCACGACACTTTCGGCCTCATGGCGCAGCTCTGCGAAAATGGCATTGGCGGCAGCAGCGTCGAAGGCACCCAGATGCATGATCTGCGAATGCACGGCCTCATAGGCGATTGGTGCCTTCAGGAACCCATAGGCCGAGCCGACGCCCGCCGCTTTCGGGATCACGACAGTGGCGATGCCGAGCTTTTCGGCGATGCGCGCGGCATGCAGGGGACCAGCGCCGCCGGTGGCGATCAGCACGCGGCTTTCCAGCTCCTCGCCCGCATCGGCGGCATGGACGCGGGTGGCATTGGCCATGTTCTCATCGACGATCTCGCAGAC
>CAIWVR010000110.1 GCA_903916165.1 uncultured Hyphomicrobiales bacterium
CTTGTCCATCTCGTAATGCGTGAGGCGATCGCCCATTTTGTCGAACGCCTTGCGAACACCCGCGAAGGCGCCCTTCATGGCGTCTGGCGCCTTGGCCATATTCTCGTCATTCATCCAGAACGCCCATTCGGCGGCCGGAACTTTCACTTCCGCATTCGGGAAGGCGAGCGAGCCGTCAGCAAGCCTCAGGCCGTTGATGTGATCGCCATGGAAATGGCTGATGACCACCATGTCGACGGCTTTCGCCTCGACGCCCGCCGCATTCATGTTGGACATCAGCTGGCCAACCGCGCCCGACGGATTGGGGCCGTTGCCGGTGTCGATGAGCACCAGCTTGCCCGAGGTGTTGAGCATCATCGGGTTGAAGAACACCGTCATCTTGTCGGTCGGCAGGTGCGAGGCCGCGAGCGCCGCCTCGACTTCGGCCTTGGCGACATTTTTGACGAACGTGTCGGCGAGCGGGAATTGCGCCGTGCCGTCGGCAAGCTGGGTGACCTCGATCTCGCCGATCTTGTGGCGGTAGAAGGCGGGTGTCGCCTTGCCGACCGGGGCGACGGCCGCCGAGGCGGAGATCCAGGCCGGGCTGACGGCCAGCGCCGCTCCGGCGCCCAGCGTGGCAAGCGCGCCGCGGCGCGTGGTGTCCATGGTCATTTGGGTCGTCTCCTTGGGTGAAGTCCCTGATCTGTGCGCTTACGGCTGGTCAACGGTCCCGGACTTGCCGCCGGGTTGGACGCGCCGCGTCGCGGGCGCAGGCCCGACGACAGCCAAGATTGATACGGCTTTGCGGAAAAGTCAGCCCTAGATTGGCGAATTCAGCACCCAGCGATGACCGAACGGGTCGCGGATGACGGCAAATCGCGTGCCCCAGAAGGAATTGGTCGGTTGCACATCGCCCTTGGCGCCGAGCCCGGTGGCCTTGGTGAAGACCTCCTCGAGCTCCTGGCGGCTGTCGAATTCGAGGCTCACCGACATGGTGACCGGTTCGCCGGGGATCGGCACACGAGTCTGGCCATATTCCGGAAAGGCGTCGGCCAGCATGACGGAGTCGCCGTTGATGACGAGCTCGCAATGCATGATGCGCACGCCATCCAGCGCCGGCATGAGCGCCTTCTGCTGGGCACCGAACACGGTCGTGTAAAAGGCGATGGCCCCCAGGGCAGGGGAAACGGTGAGATAGGGAGAGACGCGCGGGCGTTCGGCCAAAATCGGGCTCCTTCGGACAGGCTGTCAACCCTAGCAGACGCGGCGCGCGCCGCCAGCGCCAAGGAGCGCCGTCTTTCGGCCAAGGCGGCCCTCGCCCGCCCTTTTTCTCGCGCCGTTTTTCTTGTAAGAGACGGCTACCAACGTGAGGATGGCCCGGAAACGGGCGGGACGGGAACAAGACCATGGCCAAGGCGCGCACGCTCTACGACAAGATCTGGGATGACCATGTGGTCGACGTTCAGCCGGACGGCGCCTGCCTGCTCTACATCGACCGCCACCTTGTCCATGAAGTGACGAGCCCGCAGGCATTCGAGGGCCTGCGTCTGTCCAACCGCAAGGTGCGCGCGCCGGAAAAAACCCTGCTCGTCGTCGACCACAATGTGCCGACCACGACCAAGGAGCGCGCCCACGTCGAAGATCCCGAGAGCAAGGCGCAGATCGCGCAGCTCGCGCAGAATGCCGCCGATTTCGGTCTCGAATATTATGACGCTTTCGACAAGCGCCAGGGCATCGTCCACATCATCGGCCCGGAGCAGGGCTTTACGCTGCCCGGCACGACGATTGTCTGCGGCGACAGCCACACCTCGACGCATGGTGCCTTTGGCGCGCTGGCCAATGGCATCGGTACGTCTGAGGTCGAGCATGTGCTCGCCACCCAGACGCTGCTGCAGTCCAAGGCCAAGAACATGCGCGTGACCGTCAACGGCTCGCTGCCGCATGGCGTCACCGCCAAGGACATCATCCTGTCGATC